>JAZDJE010000105.1:0-2195 GCA_043804325.1 Candidatus Peregrinibacteria bacterium | reverse complement strand
GATGTATTTTTAGTATATACCATATTAATAATAAAAACAATAATAATCAAAAAATGGTCGCCTCAGGCGACCGTTCCCCGCCCAAAAGGTGGTAATGGCAATAATCACCATGAGTGCGCCGACAGTGATCAGCTGTTTTCTTTGCGCGCTTTTGCGAAGGTGAGTAGCGTCTGAATCATAAAATGGTTCTATTTTTAATAAATATATTTTTTACGGGGTTTTCTTTCAGGTTTTTTCCGATATTCAAATCGGCTCACATCTCTCTTCCCCAATAGCCTTTTTCCTTTGCACTCTTTGACCAGGGCTAGCGAGGGGTTGTGTGAAAAACCGATGTACTCCACTTCCTTTCCAAGAGCCTGAACCATTTTTATGGCGGGCAGCAGGTCGGTGTCCGAACTGATGACAATGGCCTTATGGTACAGCCCTTCCACGGCTAATTTGTAAATATCCAATGCCAACCGAACGTCCACGCCTTTTTCCGTGTATTTTCCTTCAAAATTCTGAATATGTCCCCGGACAATGACGATGTTAGGGAAATTGGTTTTTAAATGCGCGAATAATTTTTGCTGGCCCGTGTAGAGTTTTTCGCTCTTTTTATTCCCCTTTTCCCTGCGAATTTGGCCTACGTAATAGCCAATGTAATTGGGTTTTTTTGTTTTTGAAACGCTTTTTATTAATCCCCGATAATCAAATTTGCTGGTGTCTTCGATCCCCAGCTCTTTTAGCTTGCTATACAAATTGCCGCCATCGATGAATATTGCTGTTTTCATACTATTTAAAAACCCGCCGTTACTTTACAGTAAGGGCGGGGGGATTAGCAATTGAAGCGGCCTCACTTTAATTAATTTAATTCTTATTGTCAATTGTTATTTTATAGCAAAAATTCTTTAAAAATCAATGGCGGGATGGACGGGATTTGAACCCGCGACCTCCTGCGTGACAGGCAGGCGTTCTAACCAACTGAACTACCACCCCGTATTTTGTTTTGTCGCGAGTGAACCCGCGACCTGTCGCCTCAGGCGACCGTTCTAACCAACTGAACTACCACCCCACAAGATACGAGCTTCTTTTTGAAGTAGAGCGTCGTCATTCTAGCGAACGGTTGATTTTTTGTAAACAAAAATTCTATACTGGAAGTGGAGTCTTAACCTCCTTCCCCTATGTGTGAATGCAGTGAGCCTTGTCGGATTTGCCGGGATTGCAGCTTCCCGGAGTGCGAGTGCAGCTGCGACCTTGAATTTGAGGTTGAACTGGAAGAGGAAGAAAAGGCGGAGAAGCGATGATCAACCCGCCGTAAAGGCCTTGAGGATTTGATGACGGGGGCCGCTGGGCGACAAATGGCTTTGCACCAGCGTGAATTCGCCTACCGTAAACTCGTGCGGTTCGCCGGGGACTGGCTTGGGGACATGGGGCGGACCCTTTTTGTAGCGCCCCAAGGTGACGTGGGCGCGGAAGGGCTTGTCCGGGAGATACCCCACGTTGCCCATGGCCGCGCGGACGTGGTCGGCCAGGGTTTGGAGCGGCGGGGTAACTTTGCATTCAATCCACACCCCGTGAGGCTCTTTTGGATTCCCAAAAGGGACCGCGTCGCCCAAGGTAATGGGGAAGGGGCGGAACGAGATGTTAGACAATTTGTCGATGATGGCCGGCACGCGGTCTTCCGGTATGCCATCGCCCAAAAATTGGAGCGTCAGGTGAAAATCCTCGGTGACTTTGAGATGAGGGAACTGGCGCTGCAGTTTTTTGCAGTAGGACTGGAGCGACGGCGGCAGGGGGATGGAAATAAAAAGCCTCATAGTTCTATTTTCATCAAATATTGCTCTTGGTTGCTATTGGTGCGGGAGAAATTCCGTTCGGTCCCGATGACCCTAAAGCCCACTTTTTCATACGCCCAGCGGGCCGTGTGATGGAGCGTGTCCACGTTGAGATACACTTCTTTCCTTCCTTTTTTTTCTTTGATGTAACGCATCAAAGTGCGGAAGGCGTCCGTGCCATAGCCTTTTCCCCACTCGTCTTTTTCGCCGATGATGATCCCCGCAAAGGCCTGGCCCTCCAGCCCGGGATGGCGGCTATGGCCGTGATAACCGCAATTGCCGATCAGCTTGTCCGCCCGTGCCGGATCGGACGGGCCATTTTCCTTCAGGTGGATGCACCAGATCTCATCGTGGGGGCTTTGGGTCATTTTTTGATACCAT
>JAZDJE010000104.1:0-6601 GCA_043804325.1 Candidatus Peregrinibacteria bacterium | reverse complement strand
TGCATGAGGCCATCAATGTCTGCTTCCGGGTGTTTGATGAGGTGTTTGACCGCCTCCATGACCTCCGTAAGGTTGTGCGTGGGAATATTGGTAGCCATCCCTACCGCGATCCCCATGGAACCGTTGAGAAGAAGGGAAGGGATACGGCTGGGGAGGACGGTCGGTTCTTTGAGGCGGCCATCGTAATTGAGCCGAAAATCGACGGTTTCTTTTTCAATGTCAGCCATCATTTCGTCGCTGATCTTTTCCATTTTGGCCTCCGTGTAACGCATGGCTGCGGCGTTATCCCCGTCCATCGAACCAAAGTTCCCTTGCCCAAGCACGAGGGGGTAGCGCATGGAGAAATCCTGCGCCATACGGACCATGGAGTCGTATACCGCCGTGTCCCCATGCGGATGATATTTACCCAAAACCTCGCCTACCACCGTGGCGGACTTCCGGAATTTGGCGGTGTGGCGGAGACCCATTTCGTGCATGGCGAATAAGATGCGGCGATGCACGGGTTTTAAGCCATCGCGAACGTCCGGCAAAGCGCGGGAAACAATGACGCTCATGGCGTAATCCAGGTAGCTTTCCTCCATTTCTGTAACAATGTCCCGGGGATTGATTTCTCCCCCGGTATGGAAAGCGATGTTTTCCTGTGAATTGCCGTCATCTCCGCCCGATTCGGCGGTCTTGGCGGTTTTTTCCGTTTCCGGTTCTTCTATTTCCAGTAATTTTTCCTCTTTTTCCTGTTCAACTCCTTCACTGATTTTTTTGGGTTTTTTCTCCAAATGCGTTTTTTTGGCTACCGGTTTTTTGGTGACTTTAGCCTTTTTTTTGTCGTCGGGTTTTTTCGGCACAGTTTTTTAGGTTAAGCTTAATAATGGCAAAGGTTTAAATAGCAGGGAAATAGTATCATATTCAAGGGGGCCTGCAAAGGGTTTTATAACAAAATTGAATCTGTTATAGTGACATCATGGAAGTCAAAATCCACTCCTCGTGGAAGGGCAAATTACAGGACGAATTTAACCAGATTTCTTTTCAGGCGTTGGCTGATTTTGTGAAGCAGGAATACGGACGTGTGACTATTTATCCGCCACCCCGCCAAATTTTTGCCGCCTTTGACGAGTGTCCTTTTGAGAATGTGAAGGTAGTGATCCTGGGGCAGGACCCCTACCACGGACCAGGGCAGGCCAATGGACTTTGCTTTTCCGTAAACGACGGCATCATGAAACCCCCATCACTCGTGAACATTTATAAGGAAATTGAAAGCGACATGGGCAAAAAAATGCCGTCGTCGGGCAATTTGGAGCGTTGGGCGCATCAAGGAGTGTTTTTATTGAACGCGGTGTTAACGGTAGTGGCCGGCCAAGCGGCATCCCATCAGGGGAAAGGCTGGGAGGAATTTACGGATGCGGTGATCCGGAGGATTTCTGATGAAAAAGAACACGTGGTGTTCATCCTGTGGGGGCGTTATGCGCGAGAAAAATCCTGGATGATCGATAAGACCAAACATTTAGTGCTGGAAGCCGCTCATCCGTCCCCCCTTTCCGCGAGCAATGGATTTTTTGGCTGCAAACACTTTAGCCAGGCGAACGAGTACCTTAAAAAGCACGGCCTAACACCGATTGAGTGGTGACCTATGAGCAATATTTTTATCATCCATGGGGCGGAGGGGAACCCGGAGGAAAACTGGTTTCCGTGGCTTAAACGAAAATTGGAGATGTTGGGGCATCGGGTTTTTGTGCCGCAATTTCCGACTCCCGAGGGACAAAATCTGGAAAATTGGCTAAACGTTCTTCAGCGCTACAAAAAGGACTTTGATAAAAACGCGATCGTCGTGGGGCATAGTCTGGGCGTTTTGTTTCTTTTAAACCTGCTGGAACACCATTTAGCAAAAGGGGCTTTTTTTGTGGCTGGTTTTGACCGTTTGCCCGGTAACCGGTTTGACGATGGCATGAAAACTTTTGCTGCGCACGACTTTGACTGGAAAAAAATCCGCGCCCATTGCCAGTCTTTTCATGTTTTTCATTCCGATAACGATCCTTATGTCCGATTGGAAACGGCTAAAAAGCTCGCTTTTCACTTGGGAACGGAAGTTATTTTGATGAAAGGAGCCGGGCATTTTAATGCCGCCACCGGGTATACGAGTTTCGAGGCGCTTTTAAAACAAATTAAAGAAGTCCTATAGGGTTAGCCCCTCTGAAAAGTTAGAGTGTTATTTTTATAGAAAAGATCTTTGATTGATAAATTTTCTCTATAACATTGCCTATCCCCAGATGTTCGCAGTACTTTTGGAGCACTTTTTGATTTGTGTTACAATTGTGTTAGATTGTCTTACAATTTAAAAAGTAACCAAAGTGCAATCCCCTAAGGTTGCGCCGGTATTCTCTTCTTACTTTCTAAAAACACTCTTATGAGAAATACCTTAACTATTTCGCTTTCGCCGGCGATGCTGGAATTCATTAAAAAAGAAGTTGTAAAACGCGATTTTGCTAATGTCAGCGAGTTTTTCCGCTGTTTAGTGCGGGCCTATCAGGAGGAAACCTTGCTCCGGCAGCAGCTCATGCAAAACCAAAGGGCGGTTGCCCGAGGACAGGTGCGTTATGGCGGCGGCACTCACGCACTTAAAAACGATGAACATGAATTCGAAAAATAATGCGTATTGTTTATAGTCCTCTATTTCAGCAAAACCTTAAAAAGCTCAATGGCAGTGACCGTACCTTGTTTGAAAAATGCGAGCGTGTTTTCATAAAAAACCCACACGCACCCCAGCTTCGCACGCGGCCGCTTTGTGGAAATTTTCGGGGATTTTGGACCTTTTCCATCGGCCAATGGTGCAGTGTTATTTTTGAATTCGGTCAAGAGGGAGCGGCTTATTTTTATTGGATCGGACGTCATGATTTTTTAAGGCCCATGCGTTGATTATTTTAACGCGCTCCTTTACACTCTGCGTTGGAGAGTTGGCAGAGCGGTCGAATGCGGCAGTCTTGAAAACTGTTGTCCGGTGCACACCGGACCGTGGGTTCGAATCCCACACTCTCCGCCAGTTGAAATATGAATATTTTTAAAAAACATTTTTCAGGGATCGGTCGGAATGTTGTTATTTTGGGCGTCGTGAGCTTGCTCACCGATTTGAGCAGCCAACTGGTTTTCCCTTTACTGCCTTTGTATATCACTACGGTTTTGGGCGGCGGGGCGGTGGCTGTCGGCGTGATTGAGGGCGCGGCGGAAGCAACCGCCTCTCTTTTAAAAGTCGTATCCGGCTATTGGTCGGATAAAATTAAAAAGAGGAAGCCGTTCGTCTTTTTCGGCTATACGCTGTCGGCCTTAATGAAGCCCGTTTTGGCCTTTGCCGGCAATTGGTTTACGGTGTTGGTTATCCGCGTGGGGGACAGAGTCGGTAAAGGCTTGCGGGATGCCCCGCGCGATGCGATTATCGCCGAGTCAAACGACCGGGCAACCCTGGGCAAAGCCTATGGTTTTAACCGGGCGCTTGATGGATTGGGATCGGTAGGCGGAGCGGTATTGGCCTTTTTGCTATTACCTGTTTTGGGTTTCGTGTATTTATTTAAATTGGCGATCATCCCCGGGCTCCTATCCATCGCCGTTATTTCTTGGGTTAAAGAGCCGGTTAGGATTGAAAGCGCTAAGAGAAAAATCTCTCTGCGCCTGGGATTTTTCCAATTAACGCGCGAACTTAAAATATTCATTTTGATCGCCTTCATTTTTACCCTAGGGAATTACAATTATGTTTTCCTGATGCTGAGGGCGCAGGCCGATGGGCTGAGCAATGAAAAAACAATCATGCTTTACGCGCTTTTTTATTTGATCTATACGCTCTTGTCGATGCGGGCAGGAATGCTGTCTGACAAATTCGGCCGCAAACCGGTCATTATAGCCGGGTATATTTTATTCACCCTTCTCTCTTTCGGCTTGTATGTCTTTAGCGGCCCTATCTATACCGTTATTTCGTTCATTTTGTTCGGTATATTTTTTGCCTTGATCGACGGCACACAACGGGCTTTTGTTTCCGATTTGTCACCAGCGGAAATCAAAGGAACCGCTTTGGGCACCTTCCACACTTTTACCGGATTGGCCGCGCTGCCGGCGGGGCTTGTCGCCGGCCAGCTTTGGACCAGGGTCAATCCGGGGGCGACATTTTTATTTGGAACCATCATCGGCATGATCTCTGTTTTTGCATTCTATTTGTTGCTTTATAAAAAAACGCGGGCTGAAAAGAAAGGACCTGCCAATCTCTATTTGTCAGATGGTGAGTAAATAGTGGTTGTCGCGGATCCATTTACGCCATTTTTTGTGATGCGGGATTGTTTGTGAAACGAATAACCAGTACCGGGGTGAGTGGTTGAGTTCTGCCAAGTGACATAGTTCGTGAACCACCACGTAGTCAATGGCTTCAATGGGGGCCATGGCCAGCCGCCAATTGAAGTTCAGGTTGCCGGCGGATGAACAACTCCCCCATCGGCTTTTTTGATTGCGGAAGGTGACGCGGCCGTAGCGGAATTGATAATGCTGGTTGAAAAATTCCAAACGGTCGTGGATGACTTCCGTCGCTTTGCGTTTGTAAAAGCTTTCCAACAAGCGTTTAACGGTTTTCACCCCATCCGATTTAGAAATGTCGCGACGGAGGGTGATGACCAGTTCGTCGCCCCGGATCGTGAGCGTGGGGCGTTTGGCCGCGCTGGGATTGACGACCAAAGTCAGGGGGTCGCCGAGGAAATAAAACGTATCGCCCGTCCGATACTGGGGTTTGGGGTGACGGGCCTGCTGCGCTTTGATTTTAGCGAGGTGTTTTTGGATCCATCCCTCGTGATTATGGACAAATTGTCTAACAGCGTCGTCCGGCGCCCAGCGGGGCACCACCACGGTCATTTTCCCTTCATGGGTGATCTGGAGGCGTAAGCGACGGGCCCGGGGGCTTTTGCGAATGGTAATGTTACTCATGCGATCAGCTTATCAAAATTTACCCTTTCATTGTATTATTAAATTATGAAACCCCTAGACCCTAAATCCGGTTTTGCCCGCTATGCGTCCAATTATGATGAATTGGAGAAGTACTGGAACAGTTTTGAGCAGGGCAAGCTGGAGCCTTACATTGCCATGGCGAACGGAAAAAAAGTCTTGGATGCCGGGGCGGGCACGGGGCGGCTTTCCGTACGGCTCGCAAGAATAGGGGCGGACGTGACGGCCATTGATATCAGCCCAGAGATGTTGGAGAAATTGAGGAATAAAAATGCGAAAATTACCCTAGTGGAAAGCGACGTTGAAAACATGTCATTCCCCAACGAAAGTTTTGATATGGTGTTTTCCAGCCTGACTTTAGTCCACCTCAAAAAAATCGAGCCGTTTTTGGATGAGTGTTATCGGGTCCTCAAAAACGACGGTTTGCTGGTGCTGGTGAATGTCCACTTCCGCAAACCCATGATCCTTTCAGATGATAAGGGCAAGTACATTATTCAATGCTACAACCACTTCCCCCGCCACGTCCGCCAAGCGGCAGAGGACTTGGCTTTTGGCGTAGAACAAGAGACGATCATCACCGAAGGGGACGACATTTGGGTGAGCCAGGTCTTGGTGCTTAAAAAGTGATTAGGCAGCTTTTGCTTCTGCTTTTGGCCAATCGGATAGTGTTTCTCCGAATCTTTTTCTGATCCTTAGAAATGCCGCGATGGTTTCGATAACGGCAGCGTCATTTTGTAGGGATTTTCCGGACTCTATAAAAATGCGGGATATACGTTCTATAACGTCTTCCACATCGACTCTAATTCCCAAATTTTTTGCCGCCTTTTCGATAATTTTTTGTACGGTAAGCTGATCGAGCTTTTCTTTTGGCATGGTGCCTTCCAACGCCCCTATTTCATCGCCAATTTCGTCCGCCTGTTTCTCTGTAATAAGGTTTTCTTCCTTATCCGTGCCCTGCACCCATTCCATTATCATTTGGGTTTTTACCCGGTGCCAGTTGATTTTAGTGGAGTCGGGGACAAAGGCGTATCGGTCTACTGGTGCTGGTTGCGCTTCGGCCATAATGAAATGATTTAATTATCATTTCATTATACCATATATAATGTATTTTGTCTAGTTAATCAGTTGCAGGAATTCCGCGCGGGTGTTGGTGTTTTTTAGGAAGAGGCCGGTGAATGAGGAGGTGGTGATGATGGCATTTTGTTTTTCCACGCCTCGGGCTTTCATGCATAGGTGTTCGGCCTTTAAAACCACACCCACTCCTTTAGGCTTGAGCAGGTCGCTTAAGGTTTCGGCGATTTGTTTGGTCAGGCGTTCCTGGTTTTGAAGCCGGCGCGCAAAAATTTCCACCATGCGGGGAAGTTTACTAAGACCGATGATTTTGTCGTTGGGAATGTAGCCGATGTAGGCCTTGCCGGTGAACGGTAATAGGTGATGTTCGCAAGTGGAATAAAAGTCGATGTCTTTGGCAATCACCATTTCGTCATACCCTTCGTTGTTGAAGACTTTGATGAGTTTTTTGGGGTCTTCCGAATAGCCGCCGAATAGTTTTCCATAGCTTTTTGCCACGCGTTCGGGGGTCCCGTGGAGCCCTTCGCGGGTGGGGTCTTCGCCGATTTCCTTGAGGAGATTAGCG
>JAZDJE010000103.1:0-5391 GCA_043804325.1 Candidatus Peregrinibacteria bacterium | reverse complement strand
TCATGGTCGCCTTCTGCCAATTCATTCCACACACTCACCATGGCAATACAGCGGGCCAAACCGATCATGATTAATCCCACCATGTATGCCGGATATCCCTGCAAAAATAAAATAGCGAGGAAAAACATGAGTATTGGACCGATAATCCAATTTTGGACAAGTGATAATCCTAATACCTTCCCGTCATGAAAAACCTTACCTAATTTTTCATATCGCACTTTGGCGAGCGGTGGATACATCATTAATATGAGGCCTATGGCAATGGGTATGTTGGTTGTCCCTACTTGAAATTTATTGATAAACGATTCAGCTCCCCGGATAAAATAGCCGCTCAATACTCCGATGGCCATTGCCAAAAATATCCAAAGAGTTAAGTAGCGGTCGAGAAAAGAAAGTTTAGTGATAATGTTTTTGGCCATCGTCTTTAAAAGTCAACGGACGCGATTTCAGTTAACTGGATATTATACGAACATTTCTGATAATAAAATGGGGGGTATGAAATTATCTTGCTATTCCTGTCGGATTTGCTATAATGTTAATGTAATAGACGCCTATATAAGGGGGTCTTTTTCTTAACTAAAAAACAACATGAGACCACAATTTTTTGCCGCGATTAATCAAATCTGCGATGAAAAAAATATCCCGTATGAACGGGTCATGGAAACCGTGAAGGCGGCTTTGGCCACCGCGTACCGCAAAGACTTTGGCAACAAAGAGGAGGAGGTGGAAATCGTTTTGAACGAAGGGGAGGAGTTTGCCACCGTACTGCTTGTCAAAGAAGTGGTGAAGGACGTGGAAAACCCGAACATCGAAATTTCCCTGGAGGAAGCCAAAAAAATGAAGAGCGACGTGCAGGTGGGAGACGAGATTAAAATCGATGTGACTCCCATGGAATACGGGCGCATTGCCGCGCAGGCCGCCAAGCAGGTCATTTTACAGCGCCTGCAGGAAGCGGAGCGCGAGTCGCTTTACGACATGTTCAAGAACCGGGAAAACGAGATCTTGTCCGCCCAGGTAATGCGCGTGGAGGGGGGCACGGTGCACATCCAGGTCGAAAAGCATAACGTGATGCTTGGCCCGCGCGACCAAATTCCTAACGAAAAGTACTACACCGGCAAGCGCATTAAGGTGTATTTGGACAAGGTGATCGCCACCAACAAAGGACCTCAGCTTTCCATCTCCCGCACGCATCCCAATTTGGTGGTGCGGCTCCTTGAAATGGAAATCCCGGAAATTGCGGAGGACGAAGTGAAGATCAAGTCCATTGCCCGCGATGCCGGGCACCGCAGTAAGGTGGCCGTTTGGGCAGAAGACGAAAAGATCGACCCCGTGGGCGCCTGTATTGGCCAAAAAGGGGTCCGCATTCAAAGCGTGATGGACGAATTGAACGGGGAGCGCGTGGACATCATTGAGTGGAGCAAAGACCCCAAGGAATTCATTGCCACGGCTTTGCAGCCCGCTAAGATTGCGGAAGTGATTATCGTGAACGCGGGGGAAGACCCTCGTGTCAAAAAACGGGCGGCGGTGTTTGTGGAAGAAGAAGAACGCCCCATGGCTATCGGTAAAAAGGGACAAAACGTCCGGCTGGCTTCGGATTTAACCGGGTATGAACTGGACCTTTATAACCTGGACCAACTGCCCGCCTTTAAAAAGAAGCTCAATGAAATGATCGGCAGCGACAAGCGTATGGAAGACACGGAACTTCTTCCGGGTGCCGAAGGGGCCATTGAAGAGGCATCAGCGTCCTTAGAAGTCGAGAAGACGCCGGAAGAATCCCCCAAAGAAGCCAAAGGAAATTGGGGCCACTTAACCAAGGCCGTGACCCATAAACTGGAAAAGGCCGGTTACCATGGCTTGGACGATCTAAAAGGCATGGACCTGAAAGCGTTGGAAGGCATTGAAGGTATCGGCAAAGCGAGCGCGGAGAAAATCTCTAAAGAAATGGCTTAGCGCCTTATTACAAGATTGCTCTAAATTTTCTATTGCACAAATTTTGTGCTCATGGTAGAGTGCGAGTACTTTAATAATGTAAAATAAAAATACAATGAAAGAGAAATCTTTAAAAAGCGCTTTAAACCATGGTTTTACCCTGATTGAGCTAATGATCGTGATTGTGATCCTTGGCGTTCTTATGGGGACTATTTTGCCGCGCCTTACCGGTGGGCAAGCGCGTGCGCGCGACCTGGCCCGTCGAGCGGATTTGAATACTATTGCCCAGGCCATGGAAACCCATTTTGACGATTTCGGGCAGTACCCAGGGACCGCCGGACAGACTTATTGTCTGGATGGCGGGGACGCCGATGACGTTTCCGGCACCATAGAAAATTATTTAAGGGGAGGGGTCCCAACGCCTCCTGCCGGGCAAACCACCATACTTTTGGGGCTTACCGCTGATAATGGGTGCCAGGACTCCTACTTTTATGCCCCTCTGGAAAACCGGGGTATCGCTAATACGGGTTACATCTTGGCCACCGATGTTGAAACTTGGCAAAATGCGAATGCCGATGGTTCGGCTGCCCCTTTAAATACCGCTCTGGCCGCTACAACAACAGTGGATGACCTTGAGGATGCTCTTTTGGATATAACGGATGTCAATGAAGGTGGCACTCCCCTTTTGGAGACTGCGGATGATACCGCGACAAACACTATCTTTTTCATCCTTCGCTAAATTTAAACATCATCAAATAACCCTTGCATATCCCCCTGTGCAAGGGTTATTTAAGTTAAACGGCGGAAGTGGCCAGGTCGGAGGATTGGAGGATGGGCAACATCACCGAAAGCACCAGGAAGGCGACAGCCCCGCCAAGAATCACGATAATAATCGGTTCCATTAAGGAAGAAATATTTTTAATGGTCTCGTCGACCCGGTTCTCGTAGTAATCCGCCAATTTGCCGGTAATGGTGTCGATTTGGGCGGTTTGTTCCGCAACGCTGAACATGCCCACCACCATGCTGGGGAAATAAAATTCGTCGTCCTTCATGTTTTCCCCCATGGTAATCCCCTGTTTGACGTCGTCGGCGATTTGATTGATACGTTTTTCGTAAACGGCATTTCCCACGCCAGCCCCGGCAATGCGCAGTGCTTTAATAATGGAAACCCCGCTACCCACTAAGGTGCTTAACCCGCGGCAAAAGCGGGCTAAAGCCACTTTCCGCGAAAGCTCTCCAAAAACGGGCAAATAAAATACTATTTTAGCCAACCAAAATCGCCCTGCCGGTGTTCGTTTCCACCCTAAAATTCCCATGATTAAAGCGATTAACAGTATTAAAATCCATAAAGCGTTCGCAATACCAAATGTCGTGCCCACCAAAATATCGCTTATTTTGATGAGGGCTAATGTCATGAACGGCAATTCTCCCCCCAGGCTTTCGAACATTTCTTTGATGCGGGGAATCACATAAGTCAATACGGCGAAACTTGCGACGAGCAAGACAATAATGACTACGATGGGGTAAATCATGGCTCCCCGTACTTTGGCAATTAACGTGGCTGATTTTTCCGCCTCTTCGGCGATCTGAAGCAATGTTTGGTTTAGGCGGCCAGAGGCTTCGCCGGCTTCTACCATGCCAATTTGAGCTTCGGTAAAATAGCGTCCGTGTTGTTTGAGAGCCATCGAAAAGCTGCCGCCGGTTTCTATAGTGTCTTTGATATCCGCAATTATTTTTTTAAAATGCACGTTTTCCATTTGATCCTCCAAAATATCCAGAGCTTTTACGATTGAGATCCCGGCGTTGATCATGGTAGCCAGCAATCGGAAAAAGTTTACCTTGTCGGCTGTTTTTACCGGCGTGAGATCCGCCAAATAGCCATTGATCCTTTCTATAATGGTTTTAGGCTCTGGTCCGGCGAGAGTCTCGGCGGTTTTAGCCACCGGTTCCAGCGGGGAATTGACACCAATATGAAGTTTTGTAGTGGACATGGTTCTTAGGTAATGCGATAAACTTCTTCCACGGTTGTAATGCCTTTTAACGCCTTGATAAATCCGTCTTGTTTCAGCGTGAGCATGCCTCTTTTTTTGGCCTCCTCCATGAGCGTGTCATCGGAGGCGTTTTCCAGGACGAGCTTTTCAATATCGCGATCCATTTCCATGATTTCAAAAATGCCGGTCCGCCCTTTATAACCAGCGCTGCACTGGCCACATCCTTTTCCCCTGAACAGCTCTCCTTTGGCCAGGATTTCTTTGGGGAGGTCTTTTTCTGAAACTCCCATCAGTTCTTTCCTGATGTCTTCCAATACCGCCGGCTCGGGCCGGTACGGTTCTTTACAATGCTCGCAAATCTTGCGGACCAATCTTTGCGCGATAATGCCGCGAATGGATGAGGTGATTAAAAACGGTTTGACGCCCATGTCCGTGATGCGGATGAGCGTGCCCACGGCGCTGTTGGTGTGTAGCGTAGAAAGGACCAAGTGGCCTGTTAAGGCCGCGCGAATGGCAATTTCGATGGTCTCCTGGTCGCGGATTTCCCCGACCATTACAATGTCCGGGTCCTGGCGAAGGGCGGTGCGCAGGCCTGTGGCAAAGTTGTATTCGATTTCCGGCCGGACCTGGCTTTGGTTCAGGCCGTCCATTTGGTATTCCACCGGATCTTCAAAAGTCACAATGTTAACCTCTACTTGATTGAGGCGCGCCAACGCGGAATATAAGGTATTGGTTTTACCGGAACCCGTTGGCCCGGTGACCAGTAAAATGCCATTGGGGATCTTTAAAAAGCGCTCCATTTTTTCCAAATTTGCTCCGGCGATCCCTAAGGCAGGAAGGTCCGGGATGGACTGGGTTTTGTCCTGCAAACGCATGACGATTTTTTCCCCGTTTACCGTCGGTAAGCTGGACACACGTAAATCAATACTGCGATTGTCGTCCGTAGTGACTTGCGTGCGGCCATCTTGGGGAATGCGCTGTTCGTCGATTTTCAGGTTGGACATGATCTTGATGCGGGAAATGACCGCGGGGTGGATGTTGAGCGGGTATTCAATCACATGTTGAAGCACCCCATCTACGCGGTAACGTATGCGAACGGTCTTTTCTTCCGGCTCAATGTGGATGTCGCTGGCACCGGTGGTCAAAGCGCTGCTAATGCCGTACATGACGATTTGAGGGATATTGCCCGCAATAATGGCATTTTGAAGCAACTGACCATGGGGGGAGCTGGCTTGAGCTGTTTGTGCGCTTTGTTTGGCCTGGGCCGCTACCGGTGATTGGGCTGTTGCGATCGCCATAGGTAAGGGTTATCGGGAGTACGCATTGAGTTTCACAGTGAAGTCCACTCCTTTGTCTTCTCCCGTACGCGGGTCGATGCCGCGATAACGAATATTAATATTGGATATTTCCATTAGGCGAATGGGAATTTCCCCGTCCAAGTGGCCGGACCAATTGATGAGCTCCAGAAAGC
>JAZDJE010000102.1:0-5832 GCA_043804325.1 Candidatus Peregrinibacteria bacterium | reverse complement strand
GGAAGGGCTGAGGGAAAAAATTAAAAAAAGCGGGAAAATCAAGCTTTATCTGGGGATTGATCCCACGGGCTCACAACTGCACTTGGGGCATTCCATCCCTCTCCGAAAATTACAGCAATTCCAGGAACAGGGGCACCACGTCATTTTCCTCATTGGCAGTTTTACCGCTATGATCGGCGACCCCACGGGTCGGGACGAGGCCCGCGTGCCATTGACCCGGGAACAGGTGGAAGCCAATTTTAAAAACTATAAAAAACAGGCTTCCAAAGTTTTGGACTTTAAAAAAGTCGAAATCCGTTACAACCACGAGTGGCTGGAAAAATTAAGCTTTACGGATGTTCTAAAACTGTCCAGCCATTTTACCATCCAGCAAATGCTCCAGCGGGACATGTTCCGCGAACGGATGAAAAGGGGGGAGGATTTAAGCCCCAACGAGTTCATGTATCCGCTGATGCAGGGCTACGATTCCGTGGCGCTGGATGTGGATTTGGAAATTGGCGGGAACGACCAGCTCTTTAACATGTTGGCCGGCCGCAAGCTGATGAAAGCGCTAAAAAACAAAGAAAAATGGGTCTTAACCACGCCGCTCATCGAGGGGATTGACGGTCGTAAAATGAGCAAGACCTACGGCAACACCGTCAACATAGAAGACGAGCCCGGCGACATGTTCGGCAAACTCATGTCCCTGAGCGACAGTCTCATCATCAAGTACTTCCTCCTGTGCACGGACGTGCCTATCAAAACGATCGATGAGATCGACGCCGCCCTGAAGGACGGCGAAAATCCCAAAGACGCCAAAGTGCGCCTGGCCACGGAAATCGTGGCGATGTACCACAACGCCAAGGCCGCGGAAAAAGCCAAAGCGGAATTTGAAAAAGTCTTCAGCAAAGGCGGCGTGCCCGATGACATGCCCGTCTTTGAGCTCAAGGGCCGCATGAACATCATCGACCTCCTCGAGAAATGCAAACTCGTCGAATCCCGCGGCGATGCCAAGCGCATGATCGCCCAAAACGCCGTTAAAGTGGACGACAAAAAAATCACCGCCGTCGGCGAAGAGGTAAAACTAAAAACCGGCATGGTTATCCAAGTGGGCAAACGGAAGTTCGCGAGGATTGGTTAGGCTGACTTAGGAACCTTATTTTTTACAAGCCAAGCGAGACGCCAGGCGGTAACATCTTTATCGGCTTCAGTTTTTTCCTTTGTATAATCTTCTAAGTACTTTTTCATTAACTTAGCTTTCTCGATAGCAGGTTTGGATTCCTCAACGGTAGGCGCCTTTTTCCAGCCCAACGATTCAGCAGTCACAGGAGGTACTTCAGGTTCTGTTTCAGTTGTTGACGAAGCAACAGGTTCTACTTTTCTAGTACTTACCATAGTTTGCAATCCTTTAAAATCAGCAACTTCCGCCATTGTTGGTAATCCCCCTTGCTTACGGGTTAACGTCTCCGTACCGTCCTTGCCAGATTTGAGTTCATAATCCACACGGCGGGCTTGTACTTTATCGCCGGTCACCTTAATATCCAGCGCCATTTTGTTGCCTCGGTCATCGTAACCGGTCATTTCGTAAAGCCCGGTGTTGGCGTGGAATTCAATGGTTTCCACCGTCATGGCCGTGCCCATGCCATTGGTGATTTTTTCCTGCACAAGAGGCTGGATTACATTCAGATACCGCCCAATGTCTTTTTGCTGGTCTTCCGGAACTTGAGCCGCCACAGCACTATTTTTGCTGAAAACTTCCTTGGCTTTGGCACCGCGGGGATCTTTGTAAAGTTCCAAAAGCGTGCCGATTTGTCCGCTCGCGTTGTGCACGTCCAGAATCTTTTTATAATTCTCCTTGTTTTGGGCCATCACTTTGGCGGGACTGCGAGGGGGGTTATCGGTAACATCCGATAGCATTTCTCCCAGGGTATCAAGATCCGGCGGGTTTTGTTTAAGGGCCGTCTGGATCACACCGACGAGCTCCATGACCATTTTAAACATCTCCTTGGGATTTTTTGCCAGGTCCGCGGAAGACTCCACCGCGTCCTTGATTTTGCCGACAATCGCATTGTCTTTGGCAAGCGCCTCAAGAGTTTGTAATGCTTTTTCGGGATCGCTTTTAACCGCTTCAACCCGGGCCTTGACGGCATCCACAATTTTTTGGGCCTCGGCCGTATAACTCGCATGAATGGTTGCATGAGCTTCTGTCTTAAGGTCTTTTAATGCCACTTCATGCTGCGCCTTCAAATCCGCAAACTTTTCCTCGATGCCTTTTTTTAGTGCGGAATGTAACTTAGTAGCTTTTTCTTTATTTTCATGCCCATCAGGAACAGCGGTAAGCAGCTTATCAGCCTGGGCAAGCGCGTCCGTTTTATGTTTTTCAAAATCCACTGTTGTTGGTGCTGTTTCCCCCGCCTTAGCCGTTGCAGGAGCAGCCTCAGGCTTGGCTTTTGGCGCATCATCATACACCCACCGTCCCGCATGGAACGGATCGAAAGTCTGCCGGTAAAAGTGAAATAAGTGGTCCATAATTATAGGGATTGCAAAGCGAATAAAACGCCGCCGGTCAAAGCCAGCAAGGCCAATAAAATCACGAGCAATTTAATGAAACCGTGTTTGTGTTTGCGGGGGAGCCCTTCTCCCGAATTTGTCGCAGTTAAAGCGACACGGGAAACGCCGTCCGCGTGCTCCATTTCCCCTTCCAGGTCTTTGACCGCTCCGGCCTCCGAATCCTTCTCCAGTTTTTCAAATTCCTGCCGGACGGTGCGGTTTTGTTCGTGGACCAGTTCCTGGAGTTTTTGGTCGTATTCCTCATTCAGCGCCACGATCTTTTTCTGCAGTTCCGGGTCGGCCTTGATCATGTCCTGCACGGACTTATCAATGAGCGCAGAGAGCTCTCTCTGCTCGCCTTCCGTCATTTCCGGAAGCAACGCTTCCAACTCGCGCTTTTGGTCGTCGGCAAGCACTGACGTCTTGATTTTGCGGAGCAAGTCCTGATCGGTGATTTGCAGGGTTTTATGCAACACTAGGTTTTTCAGTTAAAAAATTTGCCTTAGCTGCTTCAATGCTTTTAGCGGGATCATTAAGATCAATTTTATCCAGAAAATCCCGGAACTTAGGGGCCGTTAGCCCTTTGGCCTCCCGGATGGCGGCAAGAATAGCGTCGCGATGCTCGATCAGCCGGTCATCCATCAATGCCACGTCCTTGAAACGGGCTGGCACTTTGCTTTTGTCTTTCAGGGCGTCAGCGGAAACCTGATACAATTCGCGTAAAAAACTGCCTGATTCGTTGGCGCGTTCCGCCAGCGCCGTGGCCCGTTTGCCAAGGGCGGCAACGTCCGCTTTGGCTTGGGCGTCCTTATCGATGTCCAACCCATATTCCGCAAACAAATCATCACTGGCAATTGGCGCGGCTTCTTGCTGTGGTTGTGGTTGTTCCGCTGGTTTTGGAGCTTCTTTTTTGGCCTTGGCAATCACTTCCTTGGCGGCCCGTTCCGGGGCTGTAGCATTGGCCCAACGGCGCAGGAGCTTGCCCATATAGCTGTCTTCCTTGGTATTTTCGTCCTGCATGGAATCCGCCCACGAGTGGAAAATATCGTATAAAAATCCGCCCAAAAAAGAACTGTATCCCGCGATTTTGCCGATAAACGCCTGCACGCCGCTGACATTTTCCAGTCCGGCATACGTTTCCAGGCTGTTGACAAAGGTATCCAGATTTTGGAACTCCGGTGTGGCCTGCGCTTGTTCCATCCGCGCCGCCTCGATGTAAGCGTTGATTTGCGCTTCCACTTTGGCCCAATAAGCCGCATATTCATCGGGATTGATGTCCGCCGTTTCCGCCAAGTCCGTGTAAAACGCCTCGCGCACACGGTCGATGAGGCCTTGCTTGGCCTGTTCCGCTTTTTTGGCGTCTTTTTCCTTTCCCAATTGGGCTTTCAGATCCTCCAGGGCCTTATGGGTCTTGTCCAGTTCCGTATCGGCCATTTTCTCGGCTGTTTTAGCGGTTGCTTCTTTGCCCTTGTCTTTTTTACCGCCAAACAGTCCCGTGACTTTTTCCAGAAGTCCGCCTAGTCCGGTCGCCGCCTTTGGTTTTTCAGGGGTCAGGGACATTAAATAGTGGGGTTAGCGGAAGATTGTATCTTTCTGATCAAATCTTTTTTCACGTCATCCACGGTGCGGAAGATCGCCCGCATGTCGTCGGCCTCTAGGATAAACGGCTTTTTTTCCATGGTTTTGCAACGCCCGTCAAACGCCTGCCATAGCCTTAAGTATTCGGCCTGCGCCCGGTCATTCATTAAAAACAGGGCCACGATGTAGCGTTTTTTCAAATCCTGAGAGAGGAACTCGTTTTTTTCGATCATCTTGATGATTTCCTGCTCGATGTTATTCATGGAGTTGTTCCAAATCTTTTAAGAGTTCTTTTTCGGCGATGGGCACTTCCAGTTCCTTGTGGTGTCTTTCCCGTTTTTTCCGTAGGGCGTCCGCCTTTTTGCCGCCCTCTTTGACCTTTTGGGCGTGCCGGGGGTCTGGCGACCCATGATGTCGCCCGGCGGGCATAAAATCTCCCTCACCCACAGGATTAAAAGTTAGATGATAAACACGTCTCCGTATTTCTCCTCGAATTTCGATTTCATGGCAAAAACCGTGTCCACCAAATTTTGCAGTTGATAGGAATCGCGATGGGTAGAATCCCAAAGGATTTGGATTCGCTTGAGGACGCTCATCAGGTTGATGGCGGTCAAATCCGTCGCCTCCTGCTCCGTCTCGCTCAGTTTGTCGTAAACCGCGTGGTTGAAAAGCGTTTCCGGCTTTAGGGGATGGAGCTTCCCGCTTTCCAAGTGACGCACCAAAGACTGCAAAAAAGTCTCCTCTTTTTGATCAAGCCCCTCCTCTTTGACAAGGGGTTCGTTGAGCCGTTGTTGCGTGGCCGGATCCACAATATGGTCCTGATACTGTTGGAACGGGTTAGGCACGTTTGTTTTTATTATTTAAATAATCTTATTATTATACCAAAGAACCCCTCTGAACACAAGGGTTTTCCCTGTAGTAACGCCCCTCATGAACGAAGCAGTCGTTTGGCCTCCTCCTCGTTCACCTGTGGAAAAACCGCGTAAAACTGCCCCACGGCATAAAAATCATCACGCACGGCCAAACAAATCATCTCGTCCGCCTCCCGTTTCAGCTTTTCGTAAGAATCGCTGGCCGCCACCGGCACCGCCAGCACAATTTTTTTGGGTTTTTGGCGTCGCAAGTATCGCACGGCCGCCAAAGTAGTAAATCCCGTGGCGATGCCATCATCCACAACAATCACAATTTTTCCTTTCACATCGGGCGGCTCCGGCGTGCCGCGATAATCCGCATAGCGCCCTTGGATCAATTTTTGCAGCCGTTTTGCCTCCTCATCGATATATTCCCGGGGAATATCCAATCCTCCCACGACCGGTTCATTGATGTCCACCTTGCCGTCCGGCCCCACCGCCCCAATGGCGTATTCCGGGTTTCCCGGCGCGCCGATTTTTTTAGTCACCACAATGTCCAGGGGCAATTCTAATTTCTCGCGCAACACCGCCCCAATCTCCAACGCCCCCCGGGGGATCGCCAAAAGCATCGCGTCCGGGTTACCCTTGTACGGGATAAGTTTTTCGGCAAGCTGTGTGGCGGCATCCATACGGTCTTTGAACATAATTGTATTATAATAAATCCATGAAAAAACTCGAAGGCGAAAAAATCTACCTGCGGCCCATGAAAAAAGCCGACCTGCCTACGTTCATCCGGTGGCTCCAGGATCCGGAAGTGTATCGCTTTTCCACCATGCAGCCCTACACCATGGAAGAGGAATTGCAATGGTATCAA
>JAZDJE010000101.1:0-3722 GCA_043804325.1 Candidatus Peregrinibacteria bacterium | reverse complement strand
AACCGGGATTTTCGTTTAAATCAATATGTTTTTCTGCTGACGGAGACACTGACTCTAATGTCAATGCATGCGTGAGGTCTTCTGAGTCCCCGAAAGAATGCAATTCTCCCATTTCGGTAAAACCATCCTGAACCGCTTTTCGAATGGCTTCTGCATCTTCTGGATTTACGATACAAAGTTGATCGATCATGGCCTCTGCGATCTCTTGGCGGCTTTTCACTTCTTTTTCATGAGCCCTTTTCAGAACCTCTTCTTCGCCAAGGGGCGGTTGACAATTAGGATCACCTGTTACACTAAAAAGTAAAGCTCGACATTCGTCGACTTTTACCCATAAATCGGGGTTTTCATCAAATATATCCCCTGGTACAAAATGGAGGGGCCGTGGTTTTTTGCCATCGCCATCTCCGCCTCCCGTGTCACCATTATCATCGTTATCGCCTGTGTCATTGTCGGCACCAGTTACTGGACTGCCAACAATGGGAGTGGGGTTTGTGGGCTCGCCAGATTGGTGTGCAAGGCGATCGATCAATGCACCTGTCATACCAGCGAGTACCATGAGTATCGCGATTCGGAAAATAGATGACTTTCCTCGTTCGGGGCCGACGTTTTGACGAATTCCATTCTTCATTGTGTTATATTTATATCATATTTTTACTTTTATGTCAAATAATATTGAACAAAAAATAGTTCACTTTTATTGGCTTAATAAAGCCATTTAATATTATTCTAGCCCCTTCATCAGCTTACTGATATCGTGATATTCCACCTCTTCCACGAGGGTTGTCTTCTTGCTTTGTCGGCTAGGCACGCGCTGATAGAAATTGGGGGATTTTTTGTCCTGAAAAAGCACACCCATGGTGATGTTTTTTTCCAGGTCTTTTGAGGCTTCCAGAGCGGCGGCGAGATTGGTGGGGTCGTAGTTTTTGAGGTCTTCCACATATTCGATGCGTTCCCAAAACCAGTTGGCTGTGGTGGCGCGGTTGAAGGTGGGGCAAAGCTGCATGACTTCCACAAACGCGAACCCATTGTGACGGAGGGCGGCGCGCAGGACTTTGGTCATGTGTTTGGTATCGCCGGAGAACGTGCGGGCCACAAAGGTGGGGTTTAAGCTGAGGACAAAGTGGCAGGGGTTCATGGGAGGAATAAGGACTCCGTCCGGCGAGCCGTTCATGGGCTGGCCGGGACGGGTGGTGGCGGAGGCCTGGCCGATAGTTAAGCCGTAGTTTTCGTTGTTATGGAGGATGAACACCATGGGGTAGTTACTGCGCACGGCGTGGACCAGGTGGTTGATGCCTTCAGACAGCGTCCCCCCATCCCCTCCCTGGGCAATCACCTTCATTTTGGGGTTAGCCAGGCACGCGCCGGCCGCCGCGCTGATGACGCGCCCGTGCAGGCCGTGAAAGGTGTACCCGCCGATTTTATCCGAGCCGTTGCCGTGACAGCCGATGTCGAAGAAAATAGCGACATTCTGAGTCGTTAAATTTTCGAGCACTAAGGCGCGTTCCATGGCTTTTTGTATGGAATAATCCCCACAGCCCGCGCACCAGGTGAGCTTCTCATCGCCTTCGAATTTGATGTATTCCTGCTTGCGCTTGGCCAGCGTTTCCAGGTCGGCCGGACAATGTTTTGGGTTACATGGCATTGATGTAATTCGTTATGTCTTCCAGAAAGAAGGAGCGGCCGTCGTATTTGAGGAGGCGGCCCTTAAATTCAAAACCGGTTTGGCCTTTTAAAAGTTGGCCGAGTTGGCCCGAGTAATTGCCCTCTATGAGGTGCACGTTTTTGTTTTCTTGAACAAATTTTTTGAACAACTTGGTCTTAAGAGGATATAAATACTCGTAATGAAGGAAGTTTACCGCAATCCCCTTCTTTTTATAGTCCTCCATCGCGTCTAGTAGGGCGCCTTTACTACTGCCCCAGCCCACGAATGAGATTTTGGCTTTTTTAGGGCCATAAATCACGGGTTCGGGTAGTGCCTTTTCAATGGCTTCCAGTTTTTTTAGGCGTTTTTCCATCATTAGACGAACGGGGTCGGCGGCTTCCGTTAAGGTGCCGTCTTCTTTGTGCTCATCACCGTTGGCGTAATAGGTGACCTCTGAGCTTCCGGGGATCCAGCGCTTGGATACGCCCGAGGCTGTAAAACAGAAACGGTCCGCGGATTTTAAGTTCGCCAATTCTTTTTTATCCGTCACCAGGCCGCGCTTGATGGGAATCACCTTTTGTTTAAAGGGATTCACCATGGTTTGGGCTTCTGCAATGGTTTTTTCTGTGAGGAGTACCACGGGTACCTGGAATTCCTCCGCTACGTTCATGGCGTGCTGAATGAGTTCGTAAGCCGAGGTCGGGTCGCTTGCCGCCATCACCACCCGAGCGTACTCACCGTGGCCAGCGTGCATGGCTAAGTTCAGATCGCCCTGAGACGTCCAGGTGGGTAGTCCCGTTGCGGGACCCGGGCGTTGGGCAATGACGATAACGAGTGGGGTTTCCGTCATTCCCGCCAGCGAGAAGGTTTCCGTCATCAAGTCGAATCCCCCGCCGGAGGTGGCGGTAAAGGCGCGCGTGCCCATAAACATGGAGCCGACGGTCATTTGGGCCGCGGTGATCTCGTCTTCTACCTGTTTGACCAGCATGCCCGTTTCTTTGGCGTTATCCGCGATATGGGTGAGAATGGAGCTAGCGGGGCTCATGGGGTAGGCGTAGTACGCCCGTACGCCGCAATGGGCCGCCCCTAAGGCGATAGCCATATTGCCGTCCAGCAGAATTTTTTTGGGCTTCGTTTTAGGGTGCGGGAGTTTGAATTCCGGGAGTTTTTTTAACCCCTGGGCTTTATGGCCGGTTTGGACGCATTTAAGGTCAATGGTTAGCAGTTTTGGTTTGTCCGCGAATTCCGTTTCAATGTGCTTTTCAAGCGGTTTTAAAGGGAATCCCAATACACGCCATAGGAGTCCCAAGAGGACCATGTTGATCATCAAGTCGTTACCCCCCAAGTTCCTTGCGAGAGTGCGGGCGGGCAAATAAACCAGCTTAATCCCGCGTTTTTTGGCCTTCTCGTGCAGGCCTTTGATGAGATGGTGCCGTTCATAGCCATGCACCAGCACACCGCCTTTTTTAACGGTATCCACGTATTCCAGCAGGCCCGGCCGGTCCAGGGCAATCACCAGGTCCACTTCGGTCGAAAGCGAGTGAAGGGGGTCAAGCCCAAAGTCGATCTGAAGGCTAGAGTGCCCGCCTTTGATGAGCGAGGGGTATTCGCGATCCGCGTGGACGTGATATCCCATATCCTTAAGCACTTTGGCCACGATCCGCCCAATGCTGAGGAGCCCCATACCGCTTTCGCCGGTGACTTTTAAAACCGTTCGTTTCATTTAAGCACTTCTATTAGTTTTTGGGTCCAGTTGGGGATGAGGCCATCCAGGTGATGGACGGGTGTTCCGCTGATACGCAAAGCGGGGATAATCTGTTTGCCGCCGGCATGCGTAATGGCTTCCTCTAAGATAGGGGCGGATTCCATGTGGTACTGCGCTTCGTATTTGGGATCTCCTATTCCAATGACCGCGCAAGGGTGGTTTTTGAGTGGGAAGTCTTTGAGCGCTTGGCAAAAGACCTCCATGCCCCCCTGCAAAACGCCATGCCCGTAGGTGGGGCTGGCGAGAATTGTAACATCGCTTTTTAGCATGTCTGCGGGTTTACTCAATTCCACGCGCTGTGTTGCGGCTTTATGC
>JAZDJE010000100.1:0-2881 GCA_043804325.1 Candidatus Peregrinibacteria bacterium | reverse complement strand
GTGGAGCCGGGGTTCTTGCGACGGCATTACGATGCGCATTTGGCGCATGCGGAGGAGGATATTGTCGTATTGGGGCATACTACGTGGGATCCGGTGCTCCCCATCAATCCCTACATGCGCTTTTTAGAGTCTTCGGGGTGGCAGTTTGGGTATGGGCAGCTTTCCCCCGGATTTGTTGCACGCGCGGACCGGTATAAGTTTTTTTATACTTCCAATATTTCTTTAAAGCGCTCGTTTTTTGAAAAGGAATGGTTCAATGAGACGTTCCGTGGGTATGGGTGGGAAGATATTGAACTCGGTTATCGGTTGGTTAAAAAGCATGGGATGAAGCTTTTTTACGAACCCGAGGCTAAAGCTTATCACCATCATGTGGTGATGGAGGCGGATTTGTCCGAAAAAATGCAGGTTATTGGCCGGGCGGCGGTAACTTTTGAAAAATTACATCCAGAAGTACGTCTGGTGCCGCGCGGGTTAAAAAAATGGCTCATCAAACTCGCCGTCAATCCCTTGGGAATTTGGATGGGGCGTCTGTTGGGTAAAAATTTTTACTACAAACTCCGGTCGTGGAAAGAGTTTTTTAAGGGGTTATTAGCCGTTTAAGCTGTCCCCTTAGTTGCGCGCTTGCCAGCCGCAGGTCTGTTTCATCGGGATGCCCGATGGCCTTTTTTTCCACATGGGCCAATACTGCTTCTGCGGCCTCTCGTTGGTGAGTTGCTATTAATTGGTGGAAGCTTTGCAGGAGAACTCAGGGATTTATTTCCTCTCTTTTAACCGGATCCGCCGGTGATCCATTTGGAGCGACGATTAAACTCATTTTGTTAAAATTATAGGATTTTCATTATCCACATTGTTTTACTTTTTGCAAATTTTTTTCTACAATAGGTTAGTGATGCAAAAACAAAAAGTCATTAAAATTCTTATTCTTGCATTGGTGCTTATTGCGCCTTTGTTTTTGGGTGGGTGCCAAAAAAAGTGTCCTAAGCCAACTGAAAACATTCCCGGGACCAGCACGTTCCGCGAAGATTGCCTTTATGAGGATGTTTTAAGCGATGAGGGCAAGCTGAAAGAGCTGGACTTTTATTTTGTTTACGATAATACGGACGCTTTTCGGGAACAAATCCAGGCGTTCCAGAGCCGGAACCCCGGGGTGGTGGTGCGGACTAAAAAATTTGTGGATTTGAAGGAGTATGAAGATTTGGTGATCAACGAGATCGCGGAGGGGGAGGGGCCGGACGTTTTTATGCTCCATAATTCCTGGATCACCAAACACCAGAAAAAACTCATGCCCATGCCCTTGGGCTTATCGGTTAATATGACGCCGGAACTTTTTCGGCAAACGTTTTTCCAAGCGGCCTCAGAAGACTTAATCATCGATGAAAAAATCTATGGCATGCCGATGTCACTCGATAACTTGGCCATTTTTTATAACAAGCCAGTGTTTAAAGACTTGTTGGCCACTACAGACCACCCTGCGCAATTGTGGGAAGACATTAAAGAACAGGCGTTTCAGCTGACTAAACGGGATAACAGCCCGGAGCGTTTTGCGTTGGCGGGGATCGCTTTGGGCCGGGCGGATAATATCGGCAGCGCGGTCGATATTTTGTGCGCACTCATGCTCCAGTATGGCACGGCGTTTTATGACGACAAAGAGGAACGCGCTATTTTTGCAGGTTCGCAAACCGGTGATGTCAGCAAGCCCGGCGTCATGGCGTTGGAACTTTTTACTAGCTTTGCGTTACCCAGTTACAAGCATTACAGTTGGAATGAAACTATTACGGGACGCGCTCCGGAAGAAATGGATGTGGGGGCGTTTGTACGGGGCAAGGTAGCCATGATTATCGGTTACCCCTATTTGTATGAAGTGATTCAGAGCTCCATTCAAACCCAGCAAAAATTAGGGCAAAAGCATATTGATTTGAAAGACGTTGGCGTTGCCCCTTTTCCCCAGTTGGTTAGCCCCACGGAAACGGCACGGCGCGACACGTTGGCCAGTTATTTCCCCCTGGTGGTTTCCCGCACTTCGGATATGCCTGATGAGGCGTGGTCTTTTGTCCAATTCATGACTACGGCAGACGCGCTCCAGACTTATTACAAAAAAACCAAGCGTCCTACTAGCCGCAAGGACATGGTGACCGAACAACAAACCGATGCGATGTTTGGCGCGTTTGCCTTTCAGGCCCCCTTTGCTAAAACTTTGAGGGTTTACGATACGGCGGCTTACCAAAAAGCTTTGGGCGACGCCATCCAGGAAGTGGTGCGGAATTTGGCCACGCCGGAGCAGGCGCTGAAGACGGCCGAAGACAAAATTACGTGCGTGATTCGAAAGCAGAAAGGTCTGGCGGAGGCTGAGGAGGATTGTGGGGTTTAAATATAGTGTCGTGGGAAGACGGTTTTTTGGATTGACGTTATTGTTCCTGTTTGTATAATGGGGCCGCTATGGGAATGGGCTCCGGTGTTTGCCGGGCGCCACATTCCCTGCTCTTTTACGCCGAGTTTAGATAAGCGTATGAGGGCTGCCAATCAGGAGATTTTTTTAGTCTTTTGATTGGCGACCCTCATCAGTGGCGAGGGCGCCCCTTCTGGTATCCAGCTGTGGAGAACAGAAGGCTGCGTGAAGCGGGCCCCCTTAAGGGCCATGTGTTCCTCGGGGCACGTTAACCTTAGCCTCTCGTTGGGGTGGGGGGCCCGAGGCCCCCACCCCTCCAACAAGCCTTATCTAAACTCGGCTTTTTTCTAATGTTCTTTTTTGAGGTAAACTGAATGCCGTGCAACGACTCATTCAAATCCTCTTTGGACTTTTCCTTTTTACCTTTCCCTTTTCCGTAAGGGTTTTGGTGTATGAGGACGCGGCGTATCGGTTTGGGAATTTTAACCCGTGGGT
>JAZDJE010000099.1:0-3890 GCA_043804325.1 Candidatus Peregrinibacteria bacterium | reverse complement strand
GTCAGGTCATATCCATAAGACTTGATGCGTTTCACGATATTGGTGTAGTGCTGGCGGATGTCTCCGGCGTTCAAATGGCTCATGGATAAATACACCGGTCCGTTCATGAGCTCAAAAAATACGGCGCGGGATACGATGTCCCGGGGGGCGAGTTCGCCGTCCGTGTGGAATTGCGTGAGGAATTGCGCGCCTTTGTGGTTGAGAATTTTGGCGCCAAAGCCGCGCAGGGTTTCCGATAAGAGGAAGTAGCGCCCGCCATCCGGCTTGGCAAAGGCGGTGGGGTGAAATTGCATGAATTCCAGATCTTTGGGTTCCAGTCCCGCGTTAACGGCCATGGCAATGCCATCTCCGCCGGACCCCAAGGTGTTGGTGGTGCGCCCAAAGAGCTGGCCCAGGCCGCCGGTAGCCAGGATGGTGTGGTTGGCCAGTAATGGCGTGACTTCTTTGTCTTCCTTTCTCCGGATAAAAATGCCCCGGCATTGGTTGTTGTGGACGATGAGTTCTACGGCTTCCGTTTCTTCCAGCACTTCGATTTCCCTGTTCTTTTTAACGGCTTTGATGAGGGCATTTAAAATATCCCGTCCCGTGAAGTCGCTGGTGTGCCACACACGCGCTTTACTGTGGCCGGCTTCCAGCGCGGGCGTTTTTTCGAACTTAACGCCAAGCTCCTGCAACAGGCGGACGGCCTTGGCGGCATTTTCCACCAAAAATTTAACCGCTTTGGGATCGCTATAGTTGGCGCCGGCTTTTAACGTGTCTTTACTATGGCTTTCGAACGAATCGTCTTTTTCCATCACCGCCGCAATGCCGCCCTGCGCCCAATAGGTGTTGGCCTCTTTGAGCTGCCCCTTGGTCACCACGGTGACTTTGCCCTTGGCGCTCCGCAGGTGAGCGGCGATAAGGCCCGCAATACCAGTGCCGATGATGAGGGTATCCGATTGGTTCATGAGCCTATTATAAACGAAAGCACAAAAAAATCCCCGTGAATTTGGGGAAATCGAAGGTGACAATGTGCATTACACTGGCGGGGCGGGTGGCGGGAGTTCCGACCTTTGTCGACTCCCCCGCCACCCGTATCCCGACGGCGCGCGATCAGCCCGCGAAAGCCTTGAGGCTTGCTGCCTTCAGGCGGGCGGTGTTCGCGATGAGCGTCACGAGCTCGCGGAGCGTGGACTCTGCGACGGGGTCCATGCGTAACGTTGCGCGCCCGGCAAAGAAGTGGTTGGCGTCGCGGTCGATGTCGTCTAGCACGCCAACGTTGGTTGTCATTTGGACGCTGTTCGTCCAGCTGGGGATGTAGAATCCCCGATCCCGCAACCAGGTCTCTTTGCGGGCCGTGAAATCGGTCGTGGTGCGGATGGCCGCCTTGCTGACGTCCTTGAGTGCCACGGATTCCTGCTCGTTTAGGTTGCGATTTTCAGCGATCCAGAAGCCCTCCACGCAGGCCTGGAGCGCCCGGACCTTGTCGTCGAATGTTGGCTCGGGGTCGAGCTGCGCGGTCGCGCAGATGGAGATGGCGGTGGTGAAATTGCCGCCGGACTGCCACCCGCGGTGGCAGTTGGGGTTGGTGGTCGCGCAGCCGGCGACGAGAAGGAGGGTGATGGCGATGACCGTGAGGGTGATGGTGGCGACGTTCATGAGGGCGTTGGACTTCATGACTCTTTCTCCTGTTGTGCCCCTTGTGGGGGCGGTTGTGGCAGTTATCTGCCGGTTCCGGCAAGGTCGTAAAAATACGGCGCTGGCGAATCCGGCAGAAAAATGTAATGCACATTGTCAAAGATCAAGTGCGCTCTACACCCCTAAAAAGAAGTGTAAAACAGCTTGCTAACTCTACTATATTTTAACTATTTTGTCAATACTAAATGGGCCTGACTGGGTGCGTAGCGGGCTGGTTGTTTTCCTCTTGGTTGTATTACGAATTTGCTGTACATTTGCTGTATATTTCGTAATACGCTAACAATTATACTATGCCCAAGCAAGCTCAGCTCACCGTTCGCATGAATAGCGAGCTTTATCAAAAAGCCAAGCTCAAGTGTAAAGACGAGTTCGACATGGCCCTTAGTACACTAGTTAAACTTTTTTTAAAGTCTTTTGTCAGCCAGAGGGGTATCGGTTTCCATATTGGCGACGATCAATTTTATGACTTATTCAACAAGTGGCTGCGTAAAAAACAGTTTGAAAAGGACAGGAAAGTGCATTATCCCTTTTTAGGTCCGCGCCTTAAGGACTTGTATGACGCTTAAGCTTTTTTGAAGGGGTAAAATAAGCCGCACCGGCGATCATGGCGGCGTTGTCCGTGCAGTACACCAGGTCTTTGGGGTAAATGAGTGGCAGGGCTTTTGGGAGCCTGTCGCGAGTGATTTTGCGGAGGAGTTGGTTAGCCGAAACTCCACCCGCTAAGTGAACTTCCTTTACCTTATATTCTTTTGCCGCGCGGACCAATTTGTCCGCCAAAACATCCATGACGGCCATTTGGAAACTGGCGGCCAGGTCAGCGATGGTTTTGGGGCTGAGCTTGCCGAGTTTTTGGGCGGTTTGCAGGACGGCCGTTTTCAGGCCGGAAAAGGAGAAGTTGTACTTATTCTTTTGGTCCAGGTAGGCGCGGGGGAAGCCGTAAGCTTCCGGCTTGCCCTTTTCCGCCATGCGAGCGATCACCGGGCCCCCGGGAAAGCCGAGTCCTAGGAGGCGGGCGACTTTGTCGAAAGCTTCACCGGCCGCGTCGTCCAGGGTTTCGCCCAGGATTTTAAAGTCGTGATGGCCGCGGACCAGCACCAGTTCATTGTGCCCGCCGGAGACGGTGAGTACGAGTATCGGAAAGACAATGGGCGTTTTCCGACCGAGAAAATTCGCGTAAATATGCCCCGCAATGTGATGCACGGGGATCAGGGGCTTTTGGTACAGGTAAGCCAGGGTTTGCGCCGTGTTGATGCCCACGAGGAGTGAGGCGACCAGTCCCGGCGCATGGGTGACGGCAACGGCGTCGATGTCCGCCCATGTGAGACTTGCGTCGATGAGGGCCTTGTCGATGACGGGGGAAATGTGCCGCAAATGCTCGCGCGCCGCCACTTCTGGCACTACCCCGCCCGTTTGGGCGTGCAGGTCGATGGAACTGGCAATGACATTGCTCAGCACATGAGTGCCGTCTCTTACCACTGCGGCCGCCGTCTCATCACAAGAGGTCTCTATGCCTAAAATCTTCATGGTATGAAGATTCTATTATAAAAACCGAAATTATAAAATCACTTACCTTGTACTTCGTCTTTTCCTATTTCTAAACGGTATGACTCCTGGGTTGGGTCGCGCTGCGGCGGAACGATGGTGAGGGTAAGTGCGCATGATGGACACAAATTTTATTTTTGTCAACTACATCTCCCCTTTTTCTTCCTTTACAATAAGGCCATGATTGATCCCGTCGCCTTTTCCATTGGCCCGCTGTCCGTTCGTTGGTATGGCATTGCGTATGCTGTGGGGCTGCTGCTGGCGATTTGGATTTTGGGGCGGCTCAATGAGAAACGACTGGTGTTTAGGGACAAACAGCAGATTTATGACCTGATGTTTTGGGTGTTCTTTTTGGGAGTAATTGTGGGGGGGCGGTTGGGCTATGTCTTTTTTTACAACCTGCCCTATTACCTTTCGCACCCTGCCGATATCATCGCCATTTGGAAGGGGGGTATGTCGTTCCACGGGGGGCTACTGGGGAGCCTTGCGGTGGGATATTTTTACGGCAAAAAACATCGCCTGGATGTTCTGGCAATGACGGACCTTGTGGCGATCCCCGCGTCACTGGCGCTGGCCATGGGGCGGCTGGCCAATTTTGTGAACCGGGAGTTGGTGGGGCGGGTTGTGGAGCATCCGAGTTGGCAGTGGCTGGGCGTTGATTTTGGCGACGG
>JAZDJE010000098.1:0-4019 GCA_043804325.1 Candidatus Peregrinibacteria bacterium | reverse complement strand
GGTTCGGGAAAGTCCACCGTGGTGGCGCTACTGGTGGGGGCGGAGCGGCCGGATTTTGGGAACGTGGAGGTGGACAATTTGTTGGTCAATACCATGGATGAAGACATGTTGCAGCTCTACCGCCGGCGGGTGGGGGTGGCGTATCAGGATTACAAATTACTGGACACTAAAACCGTTTTTGAAAACGTCGCATTTGCCATGGAGGTTTGCGATGCGACCAATGAACTCATTCGCCAGCGCGTGCCGGAGGTTTTGGACAAAGTGGGACTTTTTAAGTTCCAGGACCAATTTCCTGAACAGCTTTCCGGCGGGGAAAAACAGCGCTTGGCCATTGCGCGGGCCCTGGTCCATTCCCCCCGGTTACTGGTGGCCGATGAGCCCACGGGTAATTTGGATGAGGCCAATACCCGTTCTATTTTGGACCTGTTTAAACAGTTGCATGCGGATGGGGTTACCATTATATTAACTACCCACGATCCCTTGGTACGGGAATTGGCCAATGGGCGCGTGTTGACCCTTTCCGATGGAAAGATCACTTAGCCCTCTATGAAGTCGAAGTCGTTTGGCCATCACCATGTGATACGGATGGACAAAGGGGATGAAATTGTCAGCACCTTGGTCCGTTTTTGCAAGGACCATGCTGTTCAGGCCGGTTTGCTCATGGGGATTGGCGCTGCGGAAAAAATCACTATCGGCTATTTTGACGTCAACACTAAGAAGTACAACTTTAAGGAGTTGGATGGCCGTTACGAAATCACATCGCTTTTGGGAAATGTCGCTGTGGCCGATGGCGAACCTGCGCTCCACCTCCATATCAATGTGGCCGATGCCCAGCACCGTGTTTTTGGCGGCCATTTGTCGTCCGCCGTTGTCAGCGTTACCTGCGAGGTGGTTTTGCATCCTTTTGAGGGTGACATTCAGCGTGAACTCAGCAGCGAATTTCCATTAAAACTTTTTAAATTCTAATTCTCGTTCTTATGACTACTTATAAGGAAGCCGGTGTGGATGTTGATTATGGCGATCGATGCAGCCGGTTGGCTTATCAGGCCGCTCAGGGCACTTTTCCCTCTCGTAAGGGTATGATCGGAGAACCCGTTAGCGACGAGGGCGGTTTTACCGGCATGTTGGACATGGGGGATTACTATATTGTTCAAAATGACGATGGAGTGGGCACCAAAATCGAAGTGGCGGTATTGATGAATAAGTTTGACACCCTTGGTTATGACTTGGTGGCCATGGTGGCGGACGACGGGGTGTGCGTGGGGGCGGAAATTATTTCCGTGAGCAATACTTTGGACGCGAATAAACTCGATGAAGCCATGGTGCGGGGGCTGATGGCCGGTTTGCAAAAGGCGGCCAGCGAACAAAAGATCGTGGTGCCTGGGGGGGAGTTGGCGGAATTGGGCGACATGCTCAATGGGCCGGTGTGGAACGCCACGGCTGTTGGTATTGTGGAAAAAGACAAGGTCATTACGGGTGACACCATCCGAGCCGGTGATGTGATCATCGGTTTAAAATCCCGCGGCATCCGCTCCAATGGTTTAACTTTGGCGCGGAGGATTTTAAGAGATAATTTTGGGCAGGACTGGGTACATCAGGATTATGGGGATGGGCGGACTTGGGGCGAAGTGATTTTAACGCCTTCTAAAATTTACCACCGCGCCCTTCTTTCAATATTGGGTGGTTATAAGGAGAAGCGGACATTAACTATAAAGGGATTGGCCCACAATACGGGAGGCGGCATTCGGGGAAAATTGCCCCGGCTTTTGAAGAAACGCGGGTTTGGCGCGGAACTGACGGACTTAATCCAGCCGCACGAGTTCATGCTGAAGCTTATGAAGACGGGAAACGTCCCCCGCGATGAAGCGTACAGAACCTGGAATATGGGCATCGGGATGATGCTCATTTCCGCTCCCGATGATGCCGGCGCCATTTTGGACGCTTTGAAAAAGCAGGGCGTGGAGGGCCAAGTGATGGGCAAGGTGGTGAAAGGTGAGGAAATTAAATTTTAATTGATTTTTTATGACTTCTCGTCGATCTGAACTAGTACCTTTTGATGAGGATGCTACGGTGGTGCCGGGGTCGTCTGTGTCTAGAGATGCGCACCCACTTGGCGGCGGCATGACTTTGCTTGATGTCAGAGCCCGGGTTCGTCAGGTGCCGGTAACTTCATATCCCTCTTTCACACAAGCTGATTTTGACAGATTTATTGATGTGGAGGATTTTGAAGCTTTTAAGGCTCGCGCCACCGCAATGGGTATCCCAGTCGGTCAATGCGATGTGCGCATTCGAATTGATGGTAAACTTCGCCTTATGGATACTACTAAGAAAGATTTTGGCACCCTTAAAAAATAACGCTCCAGTTCTAAAAAATCGCTTGCCTTTTTTTCGTTACTCCATTTATAGTGTTTCTCCTTAGTATTTAGATGAATTGAAGATGATTGATGAATTTATAGCGTTATGGGCTCAGTGGGGAGTCCTGCAGGACATTAAACATTATCGTGCGGTTAAGGAAGCGTTTGGTGATTTGGCGCGGGCCTGGAAACAAATAACGCCCGGTTTTTTTGCCAAATTGGGCGTGGGTGCCGAAAAAGTCAGCCGTATTTTTAAAATACGTGAACAGTTGGATTTTGAGTGGATCGTCCGCATGTTTTCCAAGTTAAAAGTACAACTCCTCTGTGTGGACGGTGAGGGATATCCTTCCCTTTTGACCCACATCAAAGAGCCTCCGCCTTTTTTATTTGTTCGCGGCACTTTGCCGCCACTTCATAGGACTATGGGGGTTGTGGGCACTCGCAAGATGACGCCTTATGGTCGCTTTGTAACGGAAAAATTTGTTGCCGACCTTGTGCGCAACGGTTTTGTTATTGTCAGCGGTTTGGCCAACGGGGTCGACGCTTGTGCTCACGAACAAACTTTAAAACAAAACGGTTTGACCATTGCGGTCCTTGGGACGGGGGTGGACTCTATTTATCCCCCTTCCAATTTTCGCCTTGCCGAGCGGATTTTATCGTCTGGCGGGGCTATTATCAGTGAATTTCCTTTGGGGACTGAAGCTTTGCCCCATCATTTTCCCCAGCGGAATCGCATTATTTCCGGGCTTTCCCGGGGAGTATTGGTTACGGAGGGGGGTATGAAGTCTGGTGCTCTTATTACTGCTGAACGCGCTGGGGAGCAGGGCCGCGATGTATTTGCCGTCCCTTGCGATATCAGTCAGTTTAATTTGAGCGGCACCAATAAACTGATCCAAGACGGTGCTAAATTGGTTCAAAACGCTACGGATGTTTTGGAATTTTTAAATATGAAGGCTGTTGATTGGGCCCAGCCAAAAGTTTATTCCTCGGATGAACAAGCGATACTTAATTGTTTACAAAACGGCGGCAAGACCATTGACGAGCTGGTGGAAGAAACCCCTTTTAATGTGGCCCAACTTTCCGCCATACTCATTCAGCTCTATTTAAAAAATGAAGTCCGGGAGATGGGGCAAAAATGGGTTTTATTTTAGGCGGTTTTGTGGCACCATAATGCCTTATGTCACATGCGGCAAAGTTCATTGTCGGTTGGCTTCTTATCTTCCATTTTGTGGTCTTGTTTTTTGTGATGCAGAACCCCGCTAAAAAGACGGAGGCCCGGGCATTTTTTACCTCGGTTTTGTCCAGGGGAGAGTGGATTAGTTATCCCGCGTCTCCCGTCCCGGTAAAACCCCGTATTCCCTTTAGAATTTTAAGCCCTTTTGCCAGTGACTTGTATCGGTCCGGACAATACGTGCAACTGCAGGCCAATAAACCCGCCAAATGGTTTGTGGACCATGGTTTTGTGGGGGAAGACCGCTCTCTATTTTGGATCGCTTCTCCTGGCGCCCATTTTATTGAAGCTTTTTATGACGAAGAAGAATCCAGGATGGTGATGATTGCCGTTAATTAATTATAAAATCAAATATTTTTTTGTCTATTTGATTTTTATAACTCACTTTGCCTTATTGGACAGGGTGTCTATAATGGTTTGGCTGTCTTGGTCCT
>JAZDJE010000097.1:0-6948 GCA_043804325.1 Candidatus Peregrinibacteria bacterium | reverse complement strand
ATCGTTATAAATATGCAGTACTAAATTCACATATTTACTCGGTTCCTTACCCTCTACCGGCTTTTCCACAATATTGGTGAGCAACCCCTTTTTGCTGTCGAATTCCAAATATCCCCCCGGAAAATAACTTTCGACTTTTGTCCCCACAATCACTCCGTCCACCTCCGCCTTGGCGGCTTGAATGGCTTTTTCGAAAAGGAATGGTTCAAAAACGTCGTTCGTGCTCATCACCATCACACTATCGTGGCTCACTTCCGCTGCGCCTGCCAGTACTCCGCCCGCCATCCCATCCGCCAATTTCTTCTGCTCGACCACCATCACGTTTTTATACCCCTTGAGGATTGCCTTAAGTCGCCCCAAATTATTCGCATTTCCCACCACCACTATATCTCGCAATTTAGCGGACTTGATGGCGGAAATTTGATGCTCAATAAGCGTTTTGCCGGAAAACTCCAATAAGTTCTTATCGGAGATTGGCGCCAGCCGCGTGCTTTGTCCCGCGGCAAGTAATATGACTTGCATAGTATTTAGTTTTTATTTGTTTAACGCTGAGTATTTTACCACAATCCGAAAGGAAGACGAAGAGATCCTTGCTCCATAGTATTCCACATATCTAATTCTTTTACTTTTTCAAGCGTCTCCGGGTGTGGATGGCCAAACGTATTGTCCAACCCCGCCGATACTATTACCTCTCGTGGCCCCACCGCTTGCAGCCACGGGTTACTCGTCGCGGTACGACTCCCATGATGCCCCAATTTCAACACTTCACCACGCAAATCCTGCCCGCTTAACAGGATTTCCAGCTCTTCCTCCTGTTCGGCATCACCGGACAGCATCACCAAATTCTCCAACCCATCGCTTGTTTGCCTCATCACTCGAATCGCAATAGAAGTGTTATTGAGATTGCCCGCCTCCTGCCCCAACAAACTCTGCCCTTGTAGGGGGTAAAGAACGTCTAAGTAGACACCTTGTCCAACTTGGATATCGCGCTCTTGGCTTGGCATCACAATCTCCACGTTTTGTGCCTTAATTTCCTCTAAAAAGCTCTCATAAAACGGATCATGGCTCACCGCCCCCGTCAGCATCACTCGTTTTATTTTATACTTTTGCATGACATCCAAAATCCCTCCCAAGTGGTCCCGATGGGGGTGTGTAAGGACAAAAAGATCAATCGTTTTATCAAAAAACCCCATGGCCCCGCCCAATGGGTCAATCACTTGGCTACCGGGGCCCGCATCGATCAATATATTTTTATAATCCGGTGTGGAAATTAAAATAGCGTCTCCTTGCCCCACGTCTAAAACGGATACTTCCAATCCATGTCCCACTACATCCCAAAACGAAAATACCACCAGCACTAGCACACCTAATGCAATCAGATGGGAGAGCGCCCATTGTTTTGTAGTCAATGCAGGCGCCATACTTAAGAGCTTATAATAACCATTGTTTCTATTTTGTCAATCTGAATTGACATTTTGATAAAAATACATTATTATCATCACCTTGATTGACAAACATGAGTAACGTAATTCCGATAAGACCAGACCAGCCACAGCCCGAAGCACTCTCTTTACCTGAAGAAGTAGAAAATATTGTATGGGATGTGGATGGCACTTTAGTACCTACGCCTGATATGTTGGCTGCAGGGCATTGGGCGCTATACCAAGCGGTGACAAATGGGTTAAATCGACAAACCAACCTTTTGCGTGCGGAAGTGGCGCAAATGAAATCAATCCAAGAAAGACGGGCCGCCAGGAGAGCCCTCATTGCTCAACAAGTCCGCGCATCCATGAGTGATGTTTTTGTCGAAGAAAGAACGGTGGATTGCGACCCCAAAAAACTATTGGATAGAATGGCTCTTTTAAAGAGAACAGAAATTACCGGGCCCCAAAGAGAACGTATTAAACAAACTGCAGCTCAGGCATTTTTTGAGGGAAGAGATAAACACTACAAATTAGTCACAGGAATCAGAGCATTATTGGAATGGTTGCAGCAACAGGGATTTAAACAGTATGCGCTAAGCGACGCTCCAGCCAGCAAATTAGCGGAACGGATCGATCATTTCCAATTAGCGCCTTTTTTGGAAAAGGTCATCGGCCAACGAGACCCCCTTTTAGATCGCAGTGCCTTAAGCGGAGAACTTGCAGGAAAACTCATAGAAATCGACCAACAAAAACCCCATATTGATTTAGCGCAAGTCCTTGGTATTGAAGAACAACGTAGGCGATTTACAGTCGTTGTTGGTGATAACAGCCAAAGAGATGTAGAACTCGCTAGAGAAAATGGTTGTATTGCTGTTCACGCCTTATGGGCAGACCCCGAAGAAGGAGCGTTAGAAAAATTAGGCCAAGTAGCCCCTATGGATATTGTTCAACGCAATGTAGATCTCAGAGATGTTGCGGAAAGACCTATTTTAGCCGAAGAAATGGACGGCCGACACGGAAAAGGGGTCATCATTTCCGCCACGCAACCCGGGCATGTTAGATCACTGCTAGGGCCTGCCATGGAACGGATAAGACGCTCTCAAATTAACCATTAATCACCATTCCAATGTCAGAGCAAGAAAGCCTACTGGATAATCACGAACCCTTAGAAGATATACAATACGTCGGCTTGGATGCAGATGGCACTTTATGGCCGTGGGGCGATATGATGGCTCCTGCGTGGGACGCCTTTCATGATACTTTAACGATAGAAACACAAAAATTTGGCATTACGGCGGAAGCAATACGATTAGCCATGCGGGAGGTGTTCGAAAAAGAAAGAACAATGGATTTAAACCATGCTTATGTACTAAGCCAATTAACCGTATTAAATCAGGCTTTAATGGTAGGGGCTTGGGATCCGCCACAACACACTCGGATAGTAATGAATGCAAGTCAGGCCTTTAGGGCGGGAAGAAGCCGGAATCGCTATCTTTTCCCGGGGATACCAAGCATGTTGCGGACGTTAAGACAAGCGGGATTAAAGCTATTTGTTATTAGTGATGCGCCAGCGGGTCAAGTGGCGAAGCGCGTAAAACGCTACAATATTTCACCTTCTTTTGAAAGAATTTTTGCCCAAGAAGATCCGCATTTTGAAAAAGACCCCGACGATGCGACAGATAATAAAATCATTCAAATCAATAGACAAAAACCCAATATTGATTTAATGCATCTATTTGAATTGGCAGGATGGGGTGATGTTGCAGCAGAAGGAATCTCGGCAAAAACGGTCATTATTGGAGATAACCCCGCCAAAGATGTCGCAGCAGCCATGCGTGTTCAATGTGCCGCCATTTTAGCGGGATGGGGAACCACCACAGAGGAAAACATTGGCATTTTACAACGATATGCCTCTCATGAAGTTGTATCACGCAATATTGGGTTCATGAAAGGTCCAGAACTCGTGAGTTTGATAATGCAAATGCGGGGAAAATTACGATTTGCGGAAAAAGTAGAAGATGTACTCCCATTATTGAGGATACAAGACTAAGCGGCTTAAATCAAAACCTTATTTACGCTTGCGCTTTAGGGCTCGGGCAGCGCCCACTCCACTCACCAAGAGCAATAAGCCAACCGCAACGCCGGTTTGAGGTAATCGGATAGATTTTACAACGCCAACACTCTCATTACCAACGGCATCCTTGGTCGTAATTTTAAAGGTGTATTCCTTACCACCTTCTAAATTGGGAACTTCATGGTTTACTTTAGAAGAGCCCAAAGATTTACCGTTGTCATAGGTTTTGCCGCGGTCCAAACTCATGTAAAGAATTTGGTCAATCAAGTCCCCCGCGCTATTGATGCTGGCGGTCCAGCGGAGCAGAACAATAAATTTTTCCAATTGCTCACGGAACGAAAGGATCAAATTAGTAATATTCTCGGGCGGAGTGGTGTCTGATTGCATTTCATCCAACGTCTCTAAAAAGGTAGCCAAATAAGTGCCGGAACAAAGTTCCTGGGCCTCTTCTTTACTTTCAAATAACATGCCGCCCTCTACTTCCACCACGCGTTTCACGCGGGCTTCTAGTCCATCGGTAGGCAATTGGCATACCAAAGTTTCTGGGTTCTCTAAATCTAAAATACTCGCGACTTGGTATTTCAAAGCACAAGTAGTTTCGTCCTGGCCGGTTTCTACCGCGCGTCTCATTTCTTTTTGTTCCTTCACTTCGACCATGGTAGCAGGGGTGCAGGTGCGTAAATACTCATAGAAACACTTAGCGCTGGTACCGCAATTGATCGGTTCGATAACGGTGGCCGGCGCCTCCGCTCCCTCATCATCGCCAAGCAAACCTTCATCCAGCAACGGGGCGTCTAAGGAAGATCCCAGAAAAACACCGGAATCCGTATTACCGCTGACAATAGGATTACCCGCTTTATCCGTAATGGCTACGCCTGCAGTGACGACGTAATTCACATTGGCGGTTTGGGAAGCGGTCTCCAAAGTGACTTTAGTTCCATCGGTCCCCAACGTTGCGCTGGAAACCTCTAAAACGCTCGAGCTCAGCTGCTCCTGGACTGTAAAAGCAAATTCAGGGTTAGCGGTCGGCAAAACAACCTTTTCAGAAAACGTGACGATCACTTGGGTCTTATAAGGCGCGCTCACGCTCACCACAGTGGGAGAAATCGTATCCGCCTCCGTAAGCCCATCCCCCTCGGCTGCGCCCCCCTTAGTGGTGGCGCTAGCTTCTAGGCTGTAAGCTTCACTTTCTACACTGGCGCTATCTACAGCCGTTATAGAAAAATAATAAGTCGTACCCGCTTCCAAATTCGCAATAACAAACGATGTATTGTTATTGGGCGTATCGATTTCATTGTCATAATCTCCCTCACCCAGCGTTTGTACGGACGTAGTGCCATAATAAATGCGGTAATGGTTTACCAATCCGCCCGTGGCGTCTTTGGCGGAATTCCAGGAAAGTCCAATAGCGCCTTCGTTAATAGCGGTAGCCGTTAATCCGCTCACGTTTTCCGGTTCATTGGCAGCAAAGCCAAGCGGAATGGCCAGCAAAACCGCAGCGAGCAACGCGATGAGCGATTTCTCAAAACGGCCTAAAACGTGCTTTTTTGTTTCCATTTTGTAAGGTTTTTTAAATGTATAAATCTTATTATTATAACAAATTTATGGGGAAATTGCAAGGCCTTAACCTTATCATCCGCATAGTTTATAATAAAAAAACCATATAACCTTTGCATGATGGCCAAACAACTCACTCGAGGTGGTTTAACAGAAGTCTTGTTACAGGAAAACGAAGTTTACAAACCCCCTGCACGTTTTCGCAATTCCCGTAGATACCGCAATCTCAAAAAGATCTATCAAGAAGCTCGGCATGACCCCGAAGGCTTTTGGGCGGAAGCAGCGCAAGAATTGGAATGGTATAAAAAGTGGCGCAAGGTTTTTGATAGCTCTCACAAACCATTTTACCAATGGTTTGTCGGCGGTAAGTGCAACATTGTCCACAACGCCCTGGACCGCCATATGGGCACGCCCGTGGAAGATAAAATAGCTATCCTATGGGAAAGCGATGCGGGCAAACACCGTAAACTCACTTACCGCCAACTCAATACAGCGGTTTGTAAAATGGCCAACGGCCTCAAATCTCTCGGCGTCCGCAAAAGCGATGTGGTGGCGGTTTATTTGCAAAACACCCCGGAAACCGCTATCACCATGCTAGCTTGCGCCAAAATCGGCGCGGTCCACTCCGTGGTCTACGCCGGGTTTTCCTCTCATGCTCTGGCTACCCGTATCAACGACGGCCGGGCCAAGATTCTCGTCACCTCAGACATAGGCCATCGGCGGGGCAAAGTCATCGACATGAAATCGGTTTGCGACGACGCCCTCAAAGAGTGCAAAACCATCCAAAACGTCATCGTAATTCAACAGGGCAAGGGCAAAGTTAAAATGAAGGCCAAACGAGATGTTTTTTACGAAAACCTCGTATCGGCTCAGCCCGATACTTGCAAAACGGCGGTCATGAAAGCGGAAGACCCCTTATTCATCCTCTACACCTCTGGTACTACCGGCACCCCCAAAGGCGTCATCCACGTGCATGGGGGATACATGGTCTCCATCCACAGGACCTTCCAATGGGTTTTTGACATCCGCGGGGACGAAATGTACTGGTGTACGGCGGACCCGGGTTGGGTCACGGGCCATAGTTACATTGTTTATGCCCCTCTCATGTCCGGCATCACCACCATCATGTTCGAAGGCGTACCCGACCACCCTCGTCCAGACCGCATTTGGCGAATGGTCGACAAATACAAAGTCAACATTCTCTACACCGCCCCCACTCTCATCCGCGCCCTAATGCGCTACGGCGACAAGTGGCCTAAAAAGCATAAACTCACTTCGCTCCATCTCCTCGGCTCCGTGGGCGAACCCATCAATCCGGAAGCGTGGCGTTGGTATTACAACGTCATCGGGAAGAAAAAATGCCCCATCATGGATACGTGGTGGCAAACGGAAACGGGCATGATCATGATTACTCCGCTCCCCGTTACTCCACTCAAGCCTGGGTCGGCGACCCAGGCTTTCCCCGGGGTCATCGCGGATGTAGTGGATGAAAAAGGCCGCTCGGTCAAGCCTGGTAACGGCGGGTATTTGGTTATCCGTAACCAATGGCCCGGCATGCTTCGTGGCATTTATAAAAACTCCGCCCGTTACAAAAAAACTTACTGGAAACCCATCAAAGGCGTTTACCTGACAGGAGACTTGGCCCGCAAAGACAAGGATGGCTATTTTTGGATCCAGGGCCGGTCAGACGACGTCCTCTCCGTAGCCGGCCATCGCATTGGTTCGGCGGAAATTGAAAGCGCCCTCGTCTCTCACAAAGCCGTGGCCGAAGCCGGTGTTATTGGCAAACCTCACCCCATCAAATACGAAACCCCCAAGGCATTCGTTATCCTCAAGCACGGCCAACACCCGTCGGAAGAATTGGCGGAAAAACTCCAAAAGCACGTCCGGGAC
>JAZDJE010000096.1:0-3449 GCA_043804325.1 Candidatus Peregrinibacteria bacterium | reverse complement strand
TTCATCAAAGGGCCCGATTTTCCAACGGGCGGCCTGATTTACGATGTGGAAGCTATCAAACAAGCTTACGCCACCGGCCGTGGCAGCATTACGATGCGCGGCAAGGCGGAAATTGAAGAGATGAAGAATGGCAAATTCCGCATTGTCGTCACGGAAATCCCCTATCAAATCAACAAGGCGACCTTGGTGGAAAGAATTGCGGAACTGGCCCGGGACAAAAAAATCGTAGGAATTTCGGACATCCGGGACGAAAGTAACCGCGAAGGCGTGCGCGTTGTGGTTGAGCTCAAACGGGACGCTTATCCCAAAAAGGTCCTCAATCAAATCTACAAGAATACCAACCTCCAAACGTCCTTTGGTTTCAATATGATCGCCCTGATTGACGGCATCCAGCCGCGCCTCTTAGACCTCAAGGCCATTTTAGAGCAATTCATCGCCCACCGGCAGGTCGTTGTTCGCCGCCGCACGGAATACGAACTCAAAGTTGCCGAAGCGCGCGCCCATATTTTGGAAGGCTTAAAAATCGCCTTGGATGACATCGACAAGGTGATTGATACCATCAAAAAGTCTGCCACCAAAGAAGTGGCACATGAAAATTTGATGAAAAAGTTCAAGCTCAGCGACTTGCAAGCCAAGGCCATTCTGGAAATGCGCCTGCAAACGCTGGCCGGCTTGGAGCGCAGGAAAATTGAAGACGAACTCAAGGAAAAGAAGGACTTTATTAAGGAATGCAAAGCCATTTTGGCTGACCCCAAGCGTATTTTGACTATTGTGAGCGACGAGACCCAGGAAATCATCGATAAGTACGGCGACGAACGCCGCACGGGAATCGTGCCGCATGCCGTGGGGGAATTCAATGCCAAACAGCTCATCCCCGACGAGCCCATGATCGTGGCCCTCACGCAAGAGGGTTATGTCAAACGCATGTCACCCACCGTATACCGCACCCAAGGCCGTGGCGGCAAGGGGGTCATTGGCATGGCCACAAAAGAAGAGGATGAGATTACTCAAATCACCCATACCCGCACCCATAACGAACTCCTGTTTTTCACCAGCTTGGGGCGCGTATTCAAGTTACCGGTATACGAAATTGCCCAGGCCAGCCGGACCGCACGCGGCCAGGCCATCGTCAACCTGCTGCAATTGGGCAAAGACGAAAAAGTCACGGTCATGTTGGATTGGGCCAAAAATACAGACGAGTACCTCTTCATGGCCACCAACCGCGGAACGGTGAAAAAGACCAAGATAGAAGACTTTAAAAATGTCCGCAAATCAGGGCTCATTGCCATTAAACTCCGCCCCGGGGACTTGTTGCACTGGGTCAAATCCACTTCCGCCGGAAATCAAGTAGTCTTGGTCAGCAGCCAGGGCAAATGCATCCGCTTTAAAGAAAGCGACGTACGCCCCATGGGACGCCCCAGCATGGGAGTCCGCGGCATGCGCCTCAAAGAAGGGGACCATATTGTCCAAATGGACGTCATCAAAAATGAAATGAGCAGTCGGTTATTAGTAGTCATGGAAAACGGGCTTTCTAAGAGCACTCCCGTCACGAGCTATCGTTTCCAGGGCCGTGGAGGCACGGGCGTCAAAACCGCTCAAATCACGCCAAAAACCGGAAAAATCGTCGGCGCGCGCATTATTGATGCCGAAATGCAGGGAGATCTGATTCTCATTTCCCGCCACGGGCAAATGATTCGCCTGGCGCTCAAACAAATCCCTTCCATTGGCCGCGCCACCCAAGGGGTTTACGTGATGCGCACCAAAGAGGGAGATAAAGTCGCTTCCTTGTCCCTCATCATTGACGAAGAGGCTTCCACGTCTAGCACCCCACAGGAATTGCCGCTGAAAAAATAGTCCTTTAAGCCATGCTTAAAAACGCGCCCAATTGGGTCATTGCCGTTGCCGTCACCCTGTCGTTTTGCCATGGAGCCCTAGCCGAAGAAGAGTTGGGGGTCACGTCCCAACAGCTCGATGAGTTTGAAGACATCGCCATTTCAGCGGAGAGCACAGACGAAAATATCCTGTTGGGACAAATCATTCGCATTTATGCGACGGTGCACAATCATTCGGAAGAAGACCAAAAGGGGATAGTCCGATTTTACAACGAGCGCTCGGGCTACTACATTGGCACCGATCAGCCCTTTTCTGCCGTGGCCGGACAGACCGACACAGTTTTTATAGACGTATTGGCGTCAGAACTGGGGGACAATGACATCGCCATTCGCGCCATCCCGGATAAAGATGAAAATGACAATCCTGAAAATAACAAAGTGACGGAAACCATTTATGTAGATCAGGATGCCGACTCGGACGGCAGCAGCAATCGCCGCGATCCGGACGACGACAATGACGGGGCCCCGGACACAGAAGATGGCTTCCCGTTTAACCCTACCGAAACCACAGACACGGATAGGGACGGCATTGGAAACAATGAAGACACGGATGACGATGGGGACGGGGTGGCGGATATTGAGGACGAATTCCCTTTAGACGGGACCGAATGGGCGGATAGCGACGGGGACGGCTCGGGAAATAACTCCGATCGGTTCCCCAATGATCCCACGGAAAGCCAGGATTCGGACAACGACGGCCTGGGGGCTAACACGGACCCCAATGACACCAACCACGGACCCATTCCCCAAATTTACGTCGGTACGGGAGGGGGAGGAGGGCAATATATCACCCCCTCTGCCACCGGCCAGCCTGGTGCCAATCAAAATAACTCATCGGGCGACAACTCTGGTAGCGGAAAAAACCAAGGGGGAAATAATGGAGGAGCCATAGAAACCAGAGTGGGGAAAACAGTGACTTTTAACGCGCTGAAATCCCATGACCCCGATGGTGAAATCATAACGGTAGAGTGGTATTTTGGCGATGACGTCGCCCGGGCGGACTTTGTCACGGATCACGTTTTTAACAAAGCGGGGGAATATTTAGTCAAACTAAAAGTGATCGATGACAAAGGGGAGGCCAGAGAACAAATCGTTAAAGTGATTGTGCGTCAAGCATGGCCTATCGTTATCCTGGAAGTCATTGCAGTCGTTATTTTCATACTGCTCGTTCGATGGGCTATAGGGCGCCACCAGTTGAAATTGATAAGCAAAGACCGCAAATCAAAAAAGGGCTTGTCTAAGGGTGGAAAATAATCTAGAATGCCCCTCGCTGTCTAAAATTTACATTTAAAAGTTATCCATGAAACCCGATATTCATCCCATTTACCACTCTCAGGCAAAAGTAAGATGCGCCTGCGGTGCCACCTATACCATTGGCTCTACCAAGGAATCCTATTCCATTGATATTTGCTCAAATTGCCATCCTTTTTACACAGGCAAGCAGAAACTTGTGGATACGGCAGGCCGTGTGGATAAGTTTTTGGCACGCCAAAAGATCGCGGCGCAAAAAAAGGTAGAATTGACCGAGCGCGCGGAAAAAAGACAAGCCAGGAAATC
>JAZDJE010000095.1:0-8800 GCA_043804325.1 Candidatus Peregrinibacteria bacterium | reverse complement strand
CCTGTGGGGGTTGCTAGACAAACGCGCGGTGGCGGTAGGGGGAGGCAACACTCATCGCCTCAGCCTCAACGATGCCATCCTCGTTAAAGACAATCACCTGTTACTCACGCCCAAAAAATTTGAAAAACAGTGGAAGCGCGTCCTCAAACGATCGGGCAAAGTCCGTTTCGTCGAATTGGAACTGGATAACTTCCAGGACATCCGCACTTTTGTCGAGATCCACCACGGCCTCCCGTCCCGCTTAAAATCTCGCGGCAACATCATCGTGATGCTGGATAATTTTGCCCCTGTCGACATAAAAAAGGCGGTCAAACTCCTCAAGCCCACCGGCGCTACCATCGAAGTGTCCGGTGGCATCACCGCGGACAATATCCGACGGTACGCGGTATCCGGCGTATCCGCCATTTCCTCCGGCGCCATCACCATGCGCGCGCCATCACTCGATTTATCTCTCGAAATAACACCATGAACGAAGACCAGCCCCCCTACGAATCCATCCTCCCCCAAAAACGGAACCCGTTTTACGTGTTTCTCGCCTTTGTAGCGGTCATCGCTTTATTAGCCCTTTCCATGGAAGGGTATTTTTACCTCATTCATCCCGAGCCGCACCGGATTGTTGCGCTGGAAGAGGTACAAACTTTCTTGCCCCAAAACTTAAAACAACCCTTCACTTCTTATGGCCCCCAAGAGGTGGACCGCGCATGGCAGGAATCCCAAACCGTCTTAAAACAGGTGGCCAATTACGTGGCGGCCCAATCCTGTAAAAAAGCAGACCGCGTGTGCCAAAGCCGGGCGCTCTTTTACTTTGTCCGCGACGGGATCCGATACGTTCCGGATTCCCGCTTTCACGACCAACTGGAAAACCCATTGGTCACGTTGAAAACAGGGGGAGCGGATTGCGAAGACATGGCTGTTCTCCTGGCAGGCTTGCAAAAAGCCATTGGCAACGAAGCGCGCTTGGTTGCCATTCCCAGCCACGTGTACGTCCAAATCAAAATCCCGGATTACAAAGATAAATGGCAAAGCCTGGAGGCGACTTGCAAAACGTGCCGGTTCAACGAACTCCCTGCGGACATCGCCTTAGAACGAAAGAATTTTCACGAATTATGAAAAAAGTCATTGTCATAGACAACTACGATTCTTTTACCTATATTCTCAAGCAGTACTTGGGAGAGTTGGGCGGAAATCCTGAGGTTTTTTTCAACAATCAAATTTCTATCGCCCAGCTCAAGCGCCTCAAGCCCACCCACATTGTCCTTTCTCCGGGGCCCGGCACGGTTTATCACAAGCGCGACGTGGGCATTATGGAGGACGTGATTAAAGCATTTTATCGGACGACCCCCATCCTGGGCGTCTGCCTGGGCCACCAGATTTTGGGCAAGTTTTTCGGCGCCCGTATTGTCCCGGCGCCTCGGGTGATGCACGGCAAGCGCAGCCCTATTTGGCATATGGGGGAGGGAATTTTTAAAGGGTTGCCAAACCCACTGGAAGCCATGCGCTACCACTCGCTGGTCATCGAAACGCCGTTTTATCTTACAAACTCGAATGTAGACGTCGCCGCCCACACGTCGGAATGGGAAATCATGGGCATCGTCCATCGCCATTACCCCCTCTTTGGCGTCCAGTTCCACCCGGAAAGCCTGGGCACTCCCGACGGCATGAAAATTATCCGTAATTTTCTCAAATACTGATTTCCTCATTCTCTCCATCACAGGAAGGCGCTTGCTTGCTTTATGATGGAGTCAGCGGTCACTCTATTCTCGGCGTAAAACCCAAAAAACACACCGCTGGCCCCGATAACCTTAAAAATGCCATCGGTTATTTAGCTTATCCAAACCCCACGCTTCAAAATCATATCCCCAATCGGTTATTTTACGAATACGACCGCCTCCACCATTCGCACGCCCCCCTGCTAAAGCCCTTGGCCGCCTACTCCACTTCCGGCAAACTCACGCAAAGCGTCACCAAAGCGCAGTACGTCAAAAAAATCCATCAAATCAAAGAGTTGCTCGCGGCAGGGGAGGTGTACCAAATCAATTACGCCATCCGCTTCCGCAAAAAACTCTCCGGTGATCCATACGCCCTGTTCCACAGGCTCGCGAGTACTAACCCCGCTTCGTTTTCCGCTTACTTAAACTGCGGGAATTTCCACATTCTCAGTTGCTCACCCGAACGATTGTTTAAAACATCGGGGGACACCATTATCACCCAGCCCATTAAAGGTACCATCTCAAAGTCCGGCGGCCGCAACGCTCTGGCTAAGCTCCTGAACAACGAAAAAGAACGCGCGGAACTGGACATGATCACGGACTTGGAACGCAACGACATCGGAAAAATTTGCCGATACAGCACACTCAAGCTCACCAAAGAACGCGAAGTCATGGAGCTTCCGAATTTGTGGCACACGTACTCTGAAGTTCGGGGAAAACTCTCGCCTCATATCCGCCCCTCCCAAATACTCGCCGCCCTATTCCCCGGCGGCTCCATTACCGGCTGCCCCAAGCTTCGGGCCATGGAGTATATTGAAACACTCGAGCGCCTCCCCCGCAACATCTTCACGGGCTCCATCGGTTACTTGTCGCACGGCGTAATGGACTTTAACATCGCCATCCGCACCGCCCTCATCCATAACGGCATTGTTGAATACTGGGCCGGCGGCGGTATTGTCTACGATTCGGATCCCGAAAAAGAATACGCCGAGTGCCTGCTAAAAGCGGAAAAGTTCTTAGCGCTACTTTGTTGAAAAAAAAGTCAAGAAAGCCTATAATAAAACTCCACTAACAACACCCGAATGATTATTTCCATCAATGGAAAAATCGTTCCCGAGGCGCAGGCAAAAATCCCCGTCACCAGCGAGGCCTTTTTATACGGACAGGCGGTTTTTGAAACTATCCGCACTTACAACCACAAGGTCTTCCGGCTGGACGATCACTTGGGTCGCTTATTCGTTTCTGCAGAAATCATGGCGTTAAAACCCAGGTGGAACCTTAAAAAAACCTATGAGGCCGTGGTAAAAACATTGGCCAAAAGCAAGGATAAAGAGGAAAAAATCCGCGTCATCCTCACCAAGAAAGACCTCGTCGTTATGGTGGAAAAATTGCGGGAAAAGCCATCCGGCATGTACCAAAAAGGAGTCCGGCTGGTGTCATTTGCCGGCAAGCGGAACAACCCGCGCGCCAAAAACCTGGCGGATGCCTTTACCTATCTGGCCAAAGAACACGCGGAAAGCTGCGGGGCGTACGAAGCGGTATTGGTCGATAGCAAGGAATACGTGCGCGAATGCGCCTATGCCAATATCTTTTGGGTCAATAGCGATCAGCTTTACGCCACCAACAAGGACATTTTGTTCGGCATCACGCGAGAAACAGTGGTAGAACTGGCCACCGCCTTGGAGATCCCCATTGAATTCAAAGGGATTAAATACAAATCCCTGCTCAGCGCAGACGAAGTGTTCATCACCCAAACCACCAGCGGCATTCTCCCTGTGGTGGAAATCGACGGCCATAAAATCGGCGCCGGCCGCCCGGGACCCGTCACCAAACGCCTCATGAATGCCTTGGGTAAGCTGGTGTGGGGGAAATAAAACCTATACGCAACCCGGACATCCTTTACACTCCAACCTATTCTTGTTGGGCAGGTATTTTTTAGGGACGGGCTTAAGGCCCATTTTTGCACGCACTTTAAGCCCTGTCTTAGTGATGGCCAACCCGCCTAAAGCCGTTTCCCGGATCCCTTCGGACATGTGGCAGGCGATGGTCATCATAGCCTCCACCACCTCGTCCATGGGGATGAAACTCTCTACCCCCATCAAGCTCAAGTCCGAAGCGGCAATAGCATGCACGACGCCAAAGGCATTGCGTTTAACGCAGGGTACTTCCACCAATCCCCCCAAAGGGTCACAAGCCAGCCCCAACATGTTCTTTAAGGCGAGCGCCGCGGCATTAATGCATTGTTCCGGCGTGCCACCCCGCATTTCCGTCACCCCCGCAGCGGCCATGGCGGACCCCACACCTATTTCCGCTTGGCAGCCCGCCTTGGCGGCAGAAATAGTGCCGCCGTGCTCCAAAATCGCCACACCGATGGCGGACGCGGTAAAAAGGGCGCGCAGCATGCGGCGTTTGCTGGATTTCATATGCTGGGACGTGCTGAAAAGTACTCCGGGCACCACCCCGGCGCCCCCCGCCGTGGGGAAGGCCGCAATCCGCCCCATCCGGGCGTTCTGCTCGGTAGTGGCCACCGCATAAGCCATGGCGCGCACCGCCACTTTGCTGTGGAGAAATTTCCCCATTTTCCGGAGGCTGTCGTGGATTTTTTTGGCATCGCCCCCCACCAACCCATATTTAGATTTGGCGGTGTTTTCAACGCCGGACCGGATGGCTCCCCACATGGCGTCGCGGATTTTTTTCATCTGGTTACGGACCTGGGAACGACTCTTATAGGAAATTGCCATTTCACGCCGGACCGCGATTTGGGAGATCGGCACTTGATGCTTATTGCAAAGGGCCAAAAGCTCCGCGCAACTTTTAAATTGGTAGGCCATGGTTAATATTTAAGCAATTTGGTAAGGGCCCGGACAAAATGCACCCCAGGTAATTTTTCCAACTCTAATACTTGGGGCAGTTTGAGCACATGGTTTTCAATATTCAGCAACGTCAAACTATGCTGTTTGACCGAAAACGTTTTTTTATCCGCTATGGGACAATGCCATTCCTTCAATTTGCTATAAAGGGGGGCTAGAGGGTATTTGCTATTGTCGTGGCCCACAATCAGGGAAAAAAACCGCCCCGCCGAGGCCTCCAAATCAATGGGCACGTTGTTGATATGGGTGATCTGGACGCGTCCGCCCCCAATGGAAGACCCTACTACGCTCAGTTGGCGCTTGCGGTTCTTCAAAATGATCCGGACGGTATTGGGATGATGTTCCGGGGTCAACGCGTTTACGGGGATGAACCGATATTCGATTTTTTTCTTTTTGGCGATGACAAAAGCCTCTTTGATAAGCGGGTCGCTCGTCATGAACTTCATGACTCCGGCGAGTAACGCCCGGTCCGTCGCATGTCCTTGATACACCGTGGCAAAAGACCCGTACAGGTAAAAATCCACCTTACTGGGTGTCCCGTTAAAAAGCGCCCGCGCCAATTGCCCGATTTTACAGGCCCCTGCGGTATGCGAGCTGCTGGGGCCAACCATGATGGGCCCCGCAATATCGAAAATCGAAATGGGCATGGCAACTAGGTTAACGGCCCTCAACGTATCATAAATGACACTTTTTTGTCCAGTTTAAAATGGGAGTTTTTTAACGGTTTTTAAAAATTGGAGAAAAAATTGACAACAGGGGATAATTGCCTCTAGAATACAACCTTAAATTTAACCTCCTCCTCCCATGGCACTCTCCCAAAGCAAGGCAAAAGAATTAGCACGAGCCTATCGCGATAGCAGTTTCGATTGTTCAGGCAAAACCAACGGCGAACCATCACGCGTATTTGGCGCATTGGCCGATCACATCACGCGTTTAGAAAAAAGCTCCGAACTCGATGCCTTTTTGACAAAACAGCGGGTCCAGGTTACAGAGGCGTTAGAAGGCAATGTGGCGCTAAAAAGCGAAAACAACTCCCGCGGCGCGCTCAAAGCCATGTTTGAAAGCGCTGGACAGGGCGACCAGGAAGCCGCTAATTCTGCCACTGTCGAATTGATGTGGACAAGTTTTATCAACGCCTGTCTGGAAGAACTAGCCACCATGGACCCCCCTTCCGAAGGGGTGATTACACTCCACTCACATCGCTTTGAAGGGCATCAGCCGGTTAAAATGGCCGGCAACCGACAGGCTTTTGAACAAGAAGTGGCCCGCCTATGCATGGAAAAACCATTTCTCCGCTGGCAACTGGAAGCTATGATGGGCGCCCCCTTGGGCTCCGTGGTTTGCCGGTTAGAGGAAAACGGAAACTCCGTTAAAACAATTATATTAGAAGTAACAACGGGGAAATTGGATGATCATTCCTATGAAATTCCCAGGTGTTTTGGTGAAACGGGATCAAAATGGAAAGGGGGACATGGTATGCAAGACTCATGGAAAATAACGGATCAGGCCAAACAAGAAGGACATGGGCTTGTGCTAGAAGCCTTACAACAAGGGCGTGGTGTCATTATAGAAGGGGCGCAAGCCCCCTACTGTCTAAAGCTTTCGGCTCAAGAGGTATTTGAACGCAGTGGGAGACGCCTAGGTCCTTTGGATTTTGACCCCAATCAAAATTTGGAAGAATTCTTGGGATTAATGAGAGGGCGGACGCGGGATGACTCGTTAACATACGCCTACCTGGAAACCAATCCGTCTCCCGGCATGGTTGAAATTCATATTGGATAGAATTAAGGTACAATAAGCCCATGGACTTCTCACAGCCGCAAGTCATGGGGATACTGAACATCACGCCGGATTCTTTTTCGGATGGGGCGCGGTTTAGTGAACCCGCCAGTGCCACCGCTCAGCTTAAAAAGCTCATCGCAGATGGCGCGGACATCATCGATATTGGCGGTGAATCCACCGGCCCCGGCTCTCCGGATGTTTCGGTGGACGAGGAATTAAAACGGGTAAAACCCGTCATCGATTACATCCATACTCAAAAACTCACCGACCAGGTGATTTTTTCCATCGATACGTACAAGTCTCGCGTGGCCGAGTACGCCCTCGCGCACGGTTTTGCCATGGTCAACGACGTCACGGCGCTTCGGGGTGATCCGAATATACTCAAACTCCTCGCGACGCGCCAACCTTACGTCATCCTCATGTGCTCCAAAGACCCCACGCCCCGCACCACCAAAAAATCCGTCGAATACGGCGATGTGATCGCCGCCATCAAAACCTTTCTCTCGGAACGCATTGCCATGCTCATCAAAGCCGGCTTCCCGAAAGACAAAATCATTATCGACCCCGGCATGGGCGCATTTGTAAGCGCGGACCCTAAATATAGCTACGAAATCATCGATCGCCTGGGCGAACTCAAAACCCTGGGCTACCCCATCTGCGTCGGCCCATCCCGCAAGTCCTTCCTGGGCGGCGACATCTCAGCGCGCGACGCCAAAAGCTGGGTCATTGCCAAAAAAGCCCTCAAAAACGGGGCCTCCATTATCCGAATGCATCAAATCAAGTTAAGCTAGACTATTGTTTGTCCTTATCAGGAGGAAGTTTATCGGCTTTAACACCTATTGCAGCTAATTGAAGTCGCGCATTCACTATCTCTTCTGTCCTTCCGTCACGGGGAACACTGGGATCAATTTCCACCGCATCCGGAGATGTTGCCGGACGATCTTGATATTCAGGATCAGCCAATACTTCATCCTGATGCCCTAAATCAAAAGCATCCGGATTATCTTCTGTTGTAAAACCACCCGCACCGCCTTCTGAGCGCATTTTAATAGCAAGCCTTTCAGCTCGATCTTGCGGATCGCGAATAACAGGACTATCACTACCTCCTGCACATTTTGGACTGCATACCAATCGACTCACCTCACCTCGCTTTCGGACTATTTTTTCGATTTTTTCCGCATCAGGATGACCCTTTAAAGCCTTTTCATAACCTTTAGGTAAATTAACTTTTGCCTTTGTCATGGGAGGAAAACTTAAAAAATAAAAATCAAGGTCATTAATATATGCCTATACGTGATTTTGTCAACTTTTTTATAAACTTGTCTCCCAAAAAGGGTTTGCTATACTAAAGGCCCTTAACATACTCCCCATGCTCGTTGGCAAAGAATTTACCTTCGATTCAGCGCACTTTTTACCCCAATACTACGGCAAATGCGAGCGCATGCACGGGCATACGTACCGCTTGCGCGTAACGGTGGACGGCCGTATGGGCGAAAACGGCCTGGTCATCGATTTTGTAGTCCTCAAAAAGATCATCAAAGAGCAAGTGCTGGATAAGCTGGACCATCAAGTCCTAAACGACATTATTCAAATCCCCTCGTGCGAAAACATCGCCAAATGGATTTGGGACAAACTCGTGGACCTCAAATCGCACATCCGGCGTCAGCTGGATGACCCCAATCTCCCGGCCTCCATCACCAAGTACTTCAAAGAAAGCGGGAAGGACATGGATACGTCGGAATTTTCCACTCAAGTCCGCCTGCACGAAATCGCGCTATGGGAAAACCCCACATCATTCGCAATTTACAAAGGGGAATAACGGTTTAATTCAATGTTTCTGCTCGAGGCAGACCCTCCAAAACCTCCTCCGCTTCCTCACGAGCAAGGGCCAGCAGTTCTTCTGCGCTCGTTTCCGGCAAACCAACAGCGTTTAATACTTCTGTTAACTCAGTCGGGTCAAGACCAGGGGATTCATTTTCAGGTCCCATAATGGCAAAGGTTTAAAAAATAAGACCGCAGGCATTATAATGATTGCATGAAAAAAGTAAACGCTTACCTTTCGCTGGGTGGAAATGTGGGCCGACGGCAAGACTACCTGGAGGCCGCACTCAAACTCCTTTCCGAACATCCCGCCATCGACATCGCGCAGGTTTCTCCCATCTACGAAACCGAGCCATGGGGCAAAAAGGACCAACCGTGGTTTTTGAACCAAGTCCTCAAAATCCAAACCGAACTGCCGCCGGAAAAACTGCTGAAACTCTGCGAATCCGTTGAACAAAAACTCAAGCGCATCCCCACGGAAATTTGGGGCCCGCGGGAAATTGACGTGGATATACTGCTATATGGGGACGAAATCATCAACTCACCCGACCTTCGGGTCCCCCATCCCCACATGAACGAACGCCGCTTCATCCTCGTGCCCCTCGTTGAAATCGCCCC
>JAZDJE010000094.1:0-11223 GCA_043804325.1 Candidatus Peregrinibacteria bacterium | reverse complement strand
CCAGCATTTTTTAAAGTATCCCCATCGGGCCGCTCAAATCGTCCATTGCCAAAATTGCACGGGGGATTATTTAAAGGACAGTAAAAATATGGAGGAGGGTTATTTAGTTGAGAAAGCGGAGGACTGCAAACACGTTTATATCGGTTTGGGGGTGAAAAACAGTGTGGATTTGAGCTCGTTTGCGTGGGGGGAGATGCTGTATGAAGTCGCTTCTTCCATTGAGCTCAATCACGTTGCGTTTTCTACGTCCACCATCCAGCTCCACGATAGTTTTTATAACTTCGTGTGCCAGAGTTCGGGCGATCTTTTTGGATGTGTAGGAATGCACCGCAAGAATTACTGCATTTTAAACAAGCAATACAGCCAAAATGACTACGAATCGCTAAAAGCCAAGATTGTGGAGCACATGCGTGCCACGGGGGAGTGGGGGGAGTTTTTTCCGCCTTCGGTCAGCCCGTTTGGCTACAATGAAACGGTGGCGAATGAGTATTTTCCCCTCTCGCACCAAGAGGTTTTGGAGCGCGGGTGGAATTTTTTGGAAGAGGACCCCAAGGATTTCCGGCATCAAACTTATGTCGTTCCCGATCATATCAAAGACGTTCGGGATGACATTTTAGAATCCGTTTTGACCTGTGAGGAGACGGGACGGAATTTCCGGGTGATCCCTCAGGAACTCGCGTTTTATCGGCGCCACCATATCCCCATTCCGCGCCGCCATCCGCAGGTCCGCCATTTGCACCGTCTTCAACTTCAAAATCCACGGCGTTTGTGGGACTGGCACTGCGCCAAGTGCAACGTCGCGATCCAGACCACTTATAGCCCGGAACGGCCGGAAATGGTATACTGCGATTCATGTTATTTTAAGGAAATTTATTAATTTTTTCGCATTGACGTGCTGAATTGCAAACGATGCAACAACGGGTTTGAGTTTATGGATGCGGATTTAAAAGTGCATGCCAAGATGCATGTGCCGCCGCCGACGCTCTGTCCCCATTGCCGGTTGCATCGGCGTTGCACGTGGCGGAACGATAAGAATTTTTACCGCAATACCTGTACGGTTTGCCAAAAGGCCATTGTGTCCCTCTATAGCCCCGACAAGCCCTTTAAGGTCATTTGTCCTAAGTGTTTTTGGGGCGACCAGTGGGATCCGCTTTCTTATGGTCAGGAGTTCGACTTCAACCGTCCGTTTTTCGAGCAATTTAAGGAAATGCGGGATAAGGTTCCGCGCATTGCCATGTATTTTACCCAAAGCGAAAACTCCGATTACACGGCCCATAGCAGCCGCAATCGCAATTGTTATATGGGCAGTTCTATTTTGGATTCGGAAGATGTGCATTATAGCGACTTTGTATTCAATTCTCGGGACTCTTTGGACTGCTTGTTTTGTTTAAGAATAGAACTTTGCTATGAATGTGTGGACTGTCAGGACTGCACCAATTCCAATTACCTGGAATATTGCTCTAACAGCGTGGATTCCTTTTTGTCCCTAGATTGTCGTGGGTGCAAGCGGGTGGTGGGTTGTGTGAGCCTTCGCAATCGCAAGAACCATATTCTCAACCAACCGGCCAGTAAGGAAGAGTGCATTGCCACGATTGCCAAATTAAAAAACGACCCCGCTTTTTTTCAGGAATTTAAGAAAAAGTACATCGCGCTTCGGCAGCACATTCCCAAGCAGGATGCCTGGATGATCAATGCGGAAGACTGCACGGGCAATTATCTGAGCAATTGCAAGAACGTGAAGTATGGTTTTAGCTGTGATGATGTTGAGGACGGCCGTTTTTGTTATGAATCCACCCATGTGAAGGACGGTTATGATATCACGCGGACTTGTGGTGAGTTCCTATATGAAGTCCATGGTATTGTGGATTTGCAGTTTGGGAAGTTTTGCAATTTGGTCTATCATTCGGACAATATGGCTTACTGCGACAACTGCCAGAACTGCCGTTATTGCTTTGGGTGTGTGAGTTTGAGGGGCCACGAGTACTGCATTTTAAACAAGCGCTATAGCCCGCAGGCGTACAAGGAGCTCGTCCCCAAAATCATCGAAGCCATGAAGTCTACGGGGGAGTATGGGGAATTTTTCCCCTCTGAACTTTCACCGTTTGGCTACAATGAAACTAAAGCTCATGAACACTGGCCCATGGAGAGAAAGGATGTTTTGGCGCAAGGGCTTTCTTGGTGTGACTACGAGACGCCCATTCCACCCGATATTAAGAAAATTCCCGCCCATCGCTTGCCGGATAAGATCACGGATATTCCCAATGATGTTTTGAACTGGGCGGTGGAGTGTGAGGTGACGGGCAAACCCTTTAAAATCACGTCACAGGAACTCAAGTTTTACCGTCGGAAAGGGCTGCCGGTGCCCAGGCGCAGTCCTCTTCAGCGCTTTCGCGATCGGCTTGCCCTTCGCAGTCCCATGCGCCTTTTTGAGCGGACTTGCGACAATTGTCAACGTCCCATCCGCACGCCATTTGCCCCCGAGCGTCCGGAAAAGGTATATTGCGAGCGGTGTTTTCTTAAAGCGGTTTACTGATGCAATGCCAACAATGCCAATCATCGTTTGAAGTGTTGCTGGATGAGAAGGAATTTTTGAAAAAAATGGATTTTCGGTATGGAAATACCATCGTTTCGCTTTCGGAACCCACGGTGTGTCCGGCTTGCCGGAACCAGATCCGTACGGCGCAGCGCAACGAGCAGTACTTATACCAACGCAAGTCCGCGCTTTCCGGCCAACAGATCATTTCTATCCACGACCCGCTTTCGCCATGGGGGAAGGGTTACAAAGTATATAGCCCGGAGGAATGGCATGGGGACGGCTGGGATTCCCTGGACTATGGGTGCGATTTTGACTTCAATCGCCCATTTTTTGAGCAATTTAATGAACTTTTACGGGATGTCCCCAAGCTTTCGTTGATGCAGGTGGCCAATGAAAACAGCCCCTATACCACGGGGACGGGGTATTGCAAGAACTGCCATCTCATCAACTCGTCCGAGTACTGCGAGGACTGTTATTACGGCAAGCTGTTCCAGCGCTGCAAGGACTGCATGGACTCGGCCTATTTATACGATAGCGAGCTTTGCTACGAGTGTTTCAATTGCCGCAAATGCCATCATTGCGTGCATTTGTACTACAGCCAAAATTGCTCCGATTGCTGGTTTTCCGAAAACCTGACCGGCTGCCGGAACTGCTTTTTCTGCACCAATCTGACTAACAAGCAGTATTACTTTATGAACGAGCCGCTTCCTAAAAAGGAGTGGGAGAAAAGGGTGGAGGAATTCAAGGGGTCGCATCGCAATTTTGTTAAAGCCAAGGAGGTTTTGGATAAACTTCGCCAGAAGCGTGTCCATAAATACGCGGATATCATGAATTCGGAAAACTGCACGGGGGACTTTATCCGCGACAGCCGCCATTGCCTGCATTGTTTTGATATGAACGACAGTCAGGACTGCCGGTACGTGTGGGTGGGGGTAGAACTCAAAGACGTTTATGACTGTTCCAACATGTACGTGAGACCGGAGCTCAATTATCAAGTGATGGGAACCATTGAGACCTTTCACGTGGCTTTTGCCCTGTACGTGTTCCATAGCCAGAACGTTTTGTATTCGGACAGCGTTTTTCACTCCAAGGACATTTTTGGGTGTGTGGGGCTAAAGAAGAAGCAATACTGCGTTTTTAACAAGCAATACACCAAGGCGCAGTACGAGGAATTGGCCCCTAAGATTATTGACCATATGAGGCGGACGGGAGAGTGGGGGCAGTTTTTCCCGCCAGCTATAAGTCCCTTTGGTTACAATGGGTCGCTGGCGTCCGAATATTATCCCTTAGATAAAAAGGAGGTGATTTCTCGCGGCTGGCAGTGGCATGAGGACAGCGAAAAGGCCACGTATCAGGGGCCGCGCCACGAGTTGCCGGACCCCATTAAAGACGTCCCCGATGAGGTGACGCAGTGGATTTTAGAATGCGAAACCTCTGGCAAGCTCTATAAGATCATGCCGCAGGAATTGAAGGTTTATAAGACCATGGGATTGCCCCTTCCGCGTCGCGCTCCCGACCAACGACACAAGGACCGCATGACGTTGCGCAATCTGCGCCAGGTTTACAGCCGGAAGTGCGGAAAATGCGGCACGGGGGTGGCTACCACGTTCGCGCCGGACCGTCCAGAGAAGATTTATTGTGAGAAGTGTTATTTGGAGGCGGTTTACTAAAAACAAAATTTGCATTTTTTGGTTTTTGTCCTATATAATTTCACCCTCTATTTGTTTTAGCCTTTAATTTACAAATCATGATTAAAAAGACGTCTTTTTTTGCCCTTCTTTTACCCCTTTTAATGCTCGTTGGCTGTGGTCCGCAGGCTCAGGTTGGATCGGGAGAACTCCCTGATATTATAAAAATTGGCTGGATTGGGCCTTTGACCGGTGGGTTGGCGTCCCTTGGCCAGGATCAAAAGGCGGGAGTCGCTCTTTATTTTGAGGAGCATCCGGAAATCGCCGGTGTGCCGGTGAGAGTCATTTACGAAGATGGCAAATGCAATGGTCAAGATGGCGCTGCGGCGGCCCAAAAGCTGGTGAATATAGATAAGGTGAAGGTGATTTTAGGGGGTCAATGCAGCGGGGAGACCCTGGCGGCTGCTCCTATTACGGAGGCCCATCAGGTGATTTTGCTTTCTTCCACCTCTTCCAGCCCGGAAATCACTACGGCGGGGGATTACGTGTTCCGCAATTACCCCTCCGATATGGACGTGGCTTTGACCATGGTCAAAGACGCTTTAGCCCATCACAGCAAGTTCGCTATGCTGACCGAGCAGACGGATTATGGTCAGGGTTTCCGCAAGTCCATTAAAACCCATTTAGAAGCGCTTGGTGCGGCTGATCAGCTTTTGATGGATGAGGCCTATGGGGTGGATAATACCGATTTCCGAACGTTGCTGACTAAAGTGAAGGATACGGGAGCTGATGCTTTATTTTTTATCGCCCAAACGCCTACGACGGCTGCCTTTGGCGTCAAACAGGCCAGGGAACTTGCTATGGACATCCAGTTCTACGGTGGGGACGCCTGGTCCGGTCCGGAACTGTTTAAAATTGGCAAAGATGCGGTCGAGGGGGCTAAAATGGTTTTGGTGACGGAAGACCCCAGCCGCAAGGCTTATCAGGAGTTTGAACAGCGCGCGCCAGACCCCCAGTTTTCCCACTTTTATCAGGCGCTGGGTTATGACGGGGCCCAAATCATTGCGGAGGGGATTGATAAAGTGGGTTATGATGGGTCAGCGCTTAAGGATTATTTAAACAACCTGGGCCGTTATCAGGGTGTGGCCAGCGATGTGAATTTGGATGAGAACGGCGATAACAAGGTGGACGCGTCCGTCAAGATCGTCCGCAATGGAGAGTGGGTTTTTGCGGAGTAATTTCTTCATTTTTTAAGAAAGCCCCCGCCTTTGCCTGGGCGGGGGTTTTTCTGGTAAACTGCACTCCGTATGCAGATAATCCTGAACGGCATTATTGTGGGCGGCATTTACGCGCTGATCGCGCTGGGATTTAACCTGATTTACTCATCGGCGCGATTTTATCATTTGCTTTACGGGGTGCTGGCCATTTTGGGGGTTTATTTTACGTGGGAGCTGATTCGGGTTGGGGCGGGTTTTCCTCTGGCTACGCTCCTTTCGGCGGTCATTATTGGAGTGTTGGGGATGGCGTCGTGGCAATGGCTCTATAAACCCATGCGGAAAAAGGGGGCGTCGGATTTGGTGATGCTGGTGACGTCCTTTGGCGCCCTTATTGTGCTGCAGAACCTGATCGCGGTGCTTTGGAAAAATAGTACGTATTCCATTGATATCACGGAAACCATTAAGGCTGGTTACCAATTTTTGGGGCTTACCATCACGTTTAACCAACTCGTGATTTTGGGGGTGACGCTGGTCGCCGTGGTTTTGCTGGAACTGTTTTTAAACCGCACCAAGTGGGGCATGGCTATTCGGGCCATTGGGGACAATGCGGAGCTCACCACTATTTTAGGCCTCAAGACCAATCAGATCGTTTTGATCGTGTTTTTTGTGGGGTCGGCCATGAGTTCGCTTGCGGCTACCATGATCGCGCTGGAAATCGGCGTGCGGCCTACGCATGGGATGATGCTGGTGCTCAAGGCCGTCATTGCCTCCATCATTGGCGGGATTGGCAGTATGCGCGGGGCCATGTTCGGCGGATTACTGCTGGGGGTGGTGGAGAACGTTGGGATTTACTATTGGGGGGCCCAGTGGCAGGAGGTGACGGCGTTCGTCCTTTTGACCGTATTTCTCCTTTTCCGGCCCCAGGGTTTGTTTCAAAAAGTACAATTGGTTAAATAGTATGGATTATATTTTTCACCTTCTCATCGCGATTTCCATTTACGGCATTCTGGCCGTGAGCCTGAATTACGTGGCGGGGTATACGGGGATTTTATCGCTCAGTCACGCCACGTTTTACGGGATTGGGGCTTATGCCACGGCGATTTTGACCCAGTCGCATGGGTTTGGCTTTATATCCAGTTTGCTCATTGGTGTGGCGGCGACTGCTATTATCGCCTGGCTGGCGTCTTACCCGCTCTTGAAAATGAAAGGGGACGCCTTTCTTCTGGTGTCGCTAGGGTTCGCGATCATTATGTATAACGTGATGCTCAACTGGGATGGCCTAACCCATGGCCCCCTGGGGATTAAAGGGGTGATGGCGCCTACAATTTTCGGTATTTCCTTTTCCAGCAAGCCGGCTTTCTTTGCGCTGATTTTGGGGGCGCTGGCGTTGACATATCTCTTTTTCCAGTTCATCGTCCGCTCCCCTTACGGCACCATTATCAAGGGCATTCGGGAAAATCCCACGGTGACCAGCGTGAACGGGCATCCCGTGCTTGGGTACCAACGCAGTGTTTTTGTGCTCGGCGCGATTTTTGCGGCCATTGCGGGCTCTTTTGCGGCCACCTTTTTCCAGTTCATTGAGCCCAAGCTGTTTAACCTGATGCCGTATTCCGTGCTTATTTTGATCATGGTGATTTTAGGGGGATTGGGGAATATGAAGGGGGCGATTATAGGGGCGGCTATTTTGATCCTGGTGCCGGAGTTCCTGCGTTTTGCCGGTTTTCCCCATGCGATTATCGGCGAACTCCAGCAAATCGTTTATGGTTGTATTTTGGTCACGCTCATGTACTTCCGTCCGGAGGGACTTTTTGGAGAATATAAAATTTAACTCAATAGGGAAATGCTTAAATTTATTGCAATTTCTCCATTTCATTTCTAAATTGCTAATAAATTTATACTCATTTCATTTCGGCCTTACGGCCTCATTACATTCATAACGCATTTCTCGCAATTACATATGCTATCAGTTCGCGATCTTTCGCTCAAACTCGGCGGCCTACAAATCTTGAATGATCTCACGTTTGATGTGAAGGAGCGGTCGATCACGGGGTTAATCGGGCCCAATGGCGCGGGAAAAACCAGTTTTTTCAACGCGGTTTTCGGGCTGTTCTCGCCGCAAAAGGGTTCGGTGAAACTGGACGGGGTGGAATTGATTGGCAAGGAGGCGCATGAAGTGAATCGTTTGGGGGTGATCCGTTCGTTTCAGGACGCGCGATTACTCCCTCAAATCACGGTGATGGAAAACCTCTTGCTTTCCGCCAAATACGCGTATCCCGTAACGCTTCGCCGCGTGTTTTTCGACCGCAAAAAGCTTCGGGAAGAAGAACGGGCCCATCGCAGTCAAGCCATGACCCTTTTAAAGCGAGTGGGGCTGGAGGGCAAAGCCGATGTTTTAGCCAAAAATCTTTCGTACGGCCAGACCAAATTGATCGAAATCCTGAAAATTTTTATGAGCGACAGTAAAGTGGTGTTTTTGGACGAACCTTTTGCAGGGCTTTTTCCGGAGATGATCAAGCTCATCACCAAACTGATTCGGGAACTCGTCAAATCCGGCCGCACTATCATGTTTGTGGAGCATAACATGAAGCTGATCGCAGAGATCTGCGACCACGTGGTGGTGCTAGACGCGGGCAGTAAAATCGCTGAAGGGACCTTCGATGCTATTAAACGCAACCCCGAGGTTATTGAAGCTTATTTAGGCGATTGATATGAAAGAACCATTGCTACAAGTTCGGCATCTCGACGTTCACTTTGGCCCCACCAAAGTGCTGCACGGCGTGAATTTTGACGTGAACGAGGGGGAAATTTTAATTTTGATGGGACCCAATGGGGCGGGCAAGACCGTGCTTTTAAAGACCGTTTTTGGCTTATTTGCCAAGTCTGAAGGGACGGTGACGTTTGACGGCCGCCTCATCCATCCGGAGCCCTCGCGCATGGTGGAGGCAGGCATGTCGTTTGTGGGGCAAGGCCAACGGACTTTCCCCTCCATGACTGTGGAAGAGAACTTAAAAATGGGAGCGTTTTTGTGGAATGACAAAAAAATGGTCCAAAAACGCTTGGAAGAGGTGATCGATTTTTTCCCCGTGCTTAAAAAGAAATTAAAAATGCTCGCGTTCAATATGAGCGGAGGGGAACAGCAGATTTTGTCCCTGGGCCGCGCGCTGATGATGAACCCCAAACTGCTCATTTTGGATGAGCCGTCGATTGGGCTGGCCCCTAAGACCGTCCAATCCGTGTTTGAAAAGATCGCAGAAGTGAATAAGGCCTTTGGGACGTCTATTGTGATTGTGGAGCACAATTTAAAGAGCCTCCTTCATATCGCCCATCGGGGTTATATTCTGGCAGAAGGGAGAATCGTTTTGGAGGGGCCTGTCGCCAAACTCTCCTCCAGCGAAGTGCTTCAGAAGGTTTTCTTTGGGGAGATCGCTTAGCCGCTTACATTTTGCGTACCACCCCGATCACTTTTCCGAAAATTTTCAATTCGCCCTGCGGGATGATGGGCTGGTAGTTTGAGTTGCCCGGCTGGAGGATGGGGTGACCGTTGGGGGATTTGTCCAGATATTTGACCGTGTAGTCGTTGTCCACCACGGCCACAACCACATCTCCCAGTTGGGTGGGGGAGCCGACTTCCACAATGACTTTGTCCCCCTCCTGGATGCCGGCGTCCACCATGCTGTCCCCACGGACGTTGATGAGCACCGTGCGCTCCGGTTTTTTGATGAGGTAATCGTTCAGGTCCACGTGGTCAATCAGCGTTTCTTCTTCCGCTGTGGGCAGACCGGCCTGGACGCTATTGAACAAGGGCAGGCCCAGGAAATTGGGGCCCGGCTTTAGGCGGCCTTTATCCATTTTTTCGATAAAGCCCTCGTCGATCATTTTGCCGACCAGCTTGAAGGCCGCGTTTTTGGATTTGAATCCAAATATTTCGCAGATTTCGTCATACGTTGGCATGATTTTATTCTGCTTGTAAAACCGGCGTATGCGGTTTACTTTTTCCTTTAAGGTATCGCCCATTATTGTAGGGTGTTAATGAGTATAAAAGAGCCTAAGCTCAATGCTACTAAAAATAAAGCGAGTAAGAAGGTGCTGACCATAGATTACGTTTTAGAGGTTTAATCAGAATGGAAACGCTTGAATCACTTCACTTTGGCCTGGTTTCGTTTGGATCGCGTTTCTCGCATCTATATTAGTGAACGTGTGTTTACTAGTCAAGAAAAAGTGAACAAAAATTTACTTTTTTTCTAAAAATGGCTTTTTTAAGCCAAAACAAGCCATAGACAAAATAAAGATATTATTTTAGTAATGGCTGGGGAGGTAGGGATCGAACCTACGAATGGTGGATTCAGAGTCCACTGCCTTACCACTTGGCTACTCCCCAACGAGATGTGAGAATTGAGATGCGCCTCTATGAGGCCGACTCATTTTCGATGATTTTTGCGACTTTTTCAACCGTTTTTTCCAATTGTCCCCAGGGGTTTTCCACCAGGTAGTCGCAGTCGCGGGCGCGGGCGAATTCCCGATGCATGCTTTCGATGCGTTTTTCCAGCTCTTTATCCGATATTTTGGCCCGGTGCACAATGCGGTCGATGAGCTCGTCCTTGTTGGGCACGGTGATGAAGAGGGTCACCAGGTTTTTCCTGGGGATCGCCTGGCGGATGCTGTCGAATCCCTGGATGTCCACTTCCCGCACCAGGATTTCGCCTTTCTCCAGCGCGTCCAGGATGGGCTTTTTGAGCGTGCCGTAGTAGTTATCCTGATGGACGGTGGCGTATTCCAGGAATTCCCCCTTTTTTATGCCTTCCTCGAACCGCTCTTTGGTGTAAAAGCGGTAAATGTCGCCGTCTTTTTCGCCCTCCCGCATGGGACGGGTGGTGGCGGAAAGGGGATAGGTGAATGCGGGGCGCAATTCCTTTAACCTTTTCAATACTGAGCTCTTGCCGGAACCGGAGGGGCCTACGATGATAAACAGTTTTCCTTTCACGGGTTGAATGGTATCGGAAAAATAGAATCAGGGGAAGGGTTGACTTATCTTTTTAAAAGTGATATAATGATTTGATTGATCATTAACAAAACAAACCGGTATTAGCAGGGAGGGAGTAGAACCGATCCCCCTTCGGTTTTGCTCTCTCCCTACTTTCCCTCCTTCGGTTTAATACCGGAATGAAAAGTAGTCTCTCCTCCGTTCGGCCTTTGGCCTTCATCGGGGTCGCAGAGTCCAAAAACAAAAAACAAAAATTGTCCGATTTCGTATCGGGCCCAAAATAAAAATACAAGTGAGTAGTAGGGAGTTACCGACTCCGCTTCTCATTGGCGCTCGTCCCGCTTAGCGGGACAGATAGCCTTGAAGCCGCGTGTCGAAAGGGCGTTTTAGCCACTTCTGCGGTCATCCTCATTTTTTAAGGATCCGCATGTGCAAATGCTAAGCGCCCTTTAAATAAACGCGAGAGACAAACCTAACGGTTTTTCTCTCGCGGTCTCTCTTTTCCTAACTATTGTTCTCGCTCTTCCGTAAGACTCGTTAAACTTCGCGGACTTCCCTAGTGGGGCCCACAAGAACCACTCGGGCTTACGCTACGTGCACTCCTCTTACACCAGAGCACACTTATTTGTATGGCGCGAAAAACGAACCTGATAGTTTTTGCGTTTTTGTGGTAAAATGGCTGCCGATAAAGCGAATGCTATGAATAGTCGGGACATTGTCCGGAAAGCGTGGCAAATTACGCAGGTCCATCTCAAAAAACTCATTTGGTACGGGGCTGTTCCGGCTTTTTTTAGCACGGTGGTCAGCAGCGTTTACCTGACCTACCAATACGATGCCTTTAAACATTCTCAGCTTTTTAGC
>JAZDJE010000093.1:0-10647 GCA_043804325.1 Candidatus Peregrinibacteria bacterium | reverse complement strand
GGCGCGGGTTTGCCAGGGCCTTTAACATCTTCCGAACTGACGATCGCGTCAAACAGCGTATCGAGTCGGAAGCGTTTGCTTACCGGCTTGATCCAGCGCCGTAAAGCGGAAGAAGCCATACCCATGAGCACAATTCCCTTGAGCGATTGGATCAAATCCATACAGCCGTCCAACAATTTGGTTTTTTTGGCGTAAATTTCATCGGCGATCACATTGATGGCTTTTAGAAAGTCCTTTTGGGGTAATTTAAAGCCGTATTCCTTTGTCAGCAGTTGGTGCGTGTCGGCAATGTTCATCCCCAATAGTTTGCCTTGGTCTTTTTTTGACCAATGGGGGATCCATTGCTGAAAAAACGCCAGTTCGGCCTTTTTCCAGTGGACTTCACTGTCTATCAGCACGCCGTCCATGTCGAAGATTAAGGCTTTTATCATTGCGGTATTAAGTATTACGAGATTACGAGATTGCGTCCGATTTTGCAATTGGTTTAACTTGGGTTTTAAAGAGTGAAAGACAGGGGGGAGGTTGATTTTCGACATTTTGTCTAAAAAAGTGTTGACTTGGGCTTCCGTATCGGTAAAATAGGTTGGCATTATGTTTATCGTGGGATAAGAGGCAGGTTCCAATTATCCCCTTAACCGCTAATATTATGCCTGGAATCATTGGCAAAAAGCTCGGAATGAGTCAAATCATTCAAGACGATGGTCGTGTGATCCCCGTCACCTTCGTAAAGTGTGAACCCAATACAGTGGTTCAGCTTAAAACGGAGGAGAAGGATGGATATCCGGCGATAGTCCTGGGCTTCGATGCGTACAAGAATCCGTCTAAGAACAAGAAGTTCAAGATGGTTCACGAGTTTCGCATCGAGGGTGCACAGGACTACAAAACCGGACAGACTATAGATCTATCCGTTTTTTCCGGAGCTAAAGCCGTTACCGTGGTATCCACTTCCAAAGGCAAGGGGTATCAAGGGGTTGTGAGGCGCCATCACTTTAGCGGCGGTTGCTCCACGCATGGTTCCCACTTTAAGCGCGAACCCGGTTCTATTGGGACACGTGCTAAGCCCGGACGCGTCAATAAAGGACATCGTATGGCTGGTCATATGGGCTTGAGCCGCGTTACCCTTAAGGATCGCCCTATTGTCAGCCTGATCCCAGAAAAGGCGTTGATTGCTATTAAAGGGCCCATTTCTGGGGCGCACAACGGTTATGTATTTATTTCTTATTAATTAATGAAACTAGACCTTTATCAACAATCCGGCGCTAAAAAGGGAACGGTGGAGGCCAGCGATGCTATCTTCGCCGCTCCGGTGAAGGAGGATTTGGTTCAGTTGGCCTTGGTTCGCCAGCAGGCCAATGAGCGGCAGGCGAATGCCCATGTCAAGACTCGTGGGGAAGTGCGTGGTGGCGGCAAGAAACCTTGGCGCCAGAAAGGAACTGGCCGAGCCCGTTTTGGTTCCACTCGTAACCCCATTTGGATAGGAGGCGGTATTGCTTTTGGCCCCCGCAATACCCGCAATTACACTAAAATGATGCCCAAAAAGATGCGCCGCGCAGCACTTTTTTCCGCTTTATCTTCCCGCGCTGGCACAGGGAATATTTTTGCTTTGGATGCATGGAAGGAAAATAAACCCAAGACAAAAGCGTTTGCGGATTTAATGAGTAAGTTGCCGGTCACCCGCTCTCTTTTGGTCGTCATTCCGGAAAAGGATTTAATTCTAGAAAAATCCGTCGGTAATTTGTCGAATACCAAAGTCATTTTGGTGAATTATTTGAATGTGTTTGATGTGCTTAAGTATGAGAAAGTCATGTTTCTTGTCCCTGCGCTCAAAAAGGCTGAAGAGCTCTTTTTAACTAAGTAATATGGAACTCACGAAAATCCTTCTATCGCCGGTAGTTACGGAAAAGAGCAATGCTATGCAAGCCCGTCATACTTTTGTTTTCCGGGTTCACCTTAAGGCGAACAAGATCCAGGTGGCGGAGGCTGTTACTAAGGCTTATGGCGTTACTGTTGAAAAGGTGCAATTTATTTCCGTCCGTAAGAAGGTCCGGCTTGTCGGTCGCGGTCGGGAAATCACTAAACGGCGGGCCGGTAAGAAGGCTTTAGTGACTATCAATGCCAAACAAGTTCTTGATTTTAATAAATTCACCAAGAAATAATGCCCGTCAGAAAACTTAAACCTACAACAGCGGGGCAAAGAAATATCAGTGTGGACACTTTTGAGGCCATTACGGCCAAAGTCCCCCATAAGTCTTTATTGGTTTCTAAACATTCCAAGGCTGGTCGCAATAACCAGGGCCGTATCACCGTGCGGCACCGTGGGGGAGGGGTTAAACGCCAGTATCGTCTTATTGACGGTTTTCGTGCCGATAAGCTCAATATTCCGGCCCAAGTAGAAACCATTGAATATGATCCCAATCGCAGCGCTTATATCGCATTGCTTTTATATGCCGATGGAGAAAGGCGTTATATCCTTGCTCCTCATGGACTTAAGGTTGGCACTCGTTTGATTTGCAGTTTAAAAGCCAAGGTCAAACTTGGTAATCGCATGCAGCTTAAATCCATCCCTGTGGGGTTTGATATTCATGATTTGGAATTGCAGCCAGGTCGTGGCGCTCAAGCTATCCGCAGCGCAGGGTCTTCCGGGAAGCTGACTTCTTTGGATGGTGAAATGGCTCAGGTCATGCTGCCTTCCGGTTCCGTGCGCTATGTTTTTAAGGATTGCTATGCTACTGTTGGCGCCGTCAGCAATGTGGATAACAGCAATATTAGGATTGGTAAGGCCGGACGTTCCCGTTGGTTGGGGAAACGCCCCACCGTTCTTGGGAAGTCTATGAATGCTGTTGACCATCCCCATGGAGGAGGCGAGGGACATTCCCCTATTGGTCTCAAATACCCAAAAACGCCTTGGGGTAAACATGCCCTTGGCGTTAAAACCCGTCACCTCACTTATTCTGATCGTTTGATTGTTAAAGGACGGCGCAAGCATTAATTATTTATTAAAAGTATGAGTCGAAGTCTTAAAAAAGGAATGTACGTGGATCCCAAGCTGCTCAAAAAAGTGCAGGCGATGGAAGCAACGGGTCAGAACAAGGTTATCCGTACATGGGCTCGCCATTCCACGATTACCCCCGAGTTTGTTGGTCACACCTTTGGCGTTCATAATGGAAAAACCCATATTTCGATTTTTGTCTCGGAAAATATGGTCGGTCATAAACTTGGAGAATTTGCTCCTACCCGCAAGTTTAAAGGCCACGGAGGCAAGATGGCCAAAGCGGAAGCCAAGGTTGAATCTCCTAAGCAATAAAACCCATGAAAGCAGTGCTCAGACGCGTCAGGATCTCCCCCAAAAAAGCCAATTTAGTGGCAGGGATGGTGCGTGGTAAAAAAGTGGAGGAAGCCCTGAATTTATTGGACGCTATCCCCAAAAAAGCCGCCCGGATTCTCTATAAAGTTGTCCACTCCGCCGCTTCGAACGCTACCAATAACTTTAAGCAGTCTATAGGCGACCTCTTTATTACTAGGTTGCTGGTTACCAAAGGACCTACCCTCAAGCGTTCGCGACCTGTTTCCCGGGGGCGCACCCATCCTATCCTCAAACGCATGTCTCATATTACGGTAGAGGTTGGTGTGGCCCAGGGGGCAGAAGCCAAAACTCATGAGTCCGCAAAGCGGGAAGAAAAATCGAAGGAAGCGCTTAAATCGGGAAAACAGATTGTCCCCCCTGTAGCTCAAAAAACAGAAGCCACGGAAGCTAAGGAAAAGGCGGTCAAAGAAGCCCCTGTTAAGAACGCTTCCGGAGAAAAGAAAACCGCCAAAAAACTCACTCTTAAAAAATCCACTAAATCTTAAATTCTTCACTATGGGTCAGAAGGTCAACCCCAGAATTCTTCGCATCGGCATTATTAGTACTTGGGATTCCAAATGGTTTGCCAAGGGCAAGGACTATACCAAGTTGTTCCACCACGATGTTGAACTAAGGAAGGCGATTGCCACTAAGCTCAAGAACAGCGCTGTCACTAAGGTTGAAATCGAACGTTCGGCCAAAAAGGTGATCCTTAACATTTATTCCGGCAAACCCGGCCTTATCATCGGCCGGCAAGGCGTTGGTATTGAAGATTTGCGCGATTACCTGAACCGTAAGTTCAATCAAAATTTCGATGTGAACGTCATTGAAGTTTCGGATCCGGACCTTTCGGCCCAACTGATTGGCGAGCTTGTTGCGGTCCAAATTGAAAAGCGCATCGCTTATCGTCGCGCCGTTAAGATGGCTTTGCAAAAGGCGATGGAAGCGGGCGCCAAAGGGGCTAAGATCCAGGTCGCTGGTCGTTTGAATGGCGTTGAGATCTCTCGCCAGGAATACTTTAAGGAAGGGAATATCCCTCTCCATACGCTTCGCGCGGACATCGATTACGCCAGGGTTAACGCCCATACCACGTATGGCGTTATCGGCATTAAGGTTTGGATTTATAAAGGACTTGTTTTTGGCAAGCGCGGTCAGGAACATACGGCTGCCTCTTTACAGGCCAAATCCAATGAGCGCCGGGAGGAAGCACGTAGGGAAGGGGTAAAATAATTTTTATTTCTTATGTTACAACCCAAAAAGCAAAAGTACAGGAAAGCCCATCGCGGTCGCGGCACCTTTAGCGGCTTGTCTTATGTGGGGTGCCAGGTTAGCTTTGGCGCTTATGGTCTGAAGGCTCAAACGGGTGGCGAATTAACCTCTCGTCAAATTGAGGCCGCTCGTCGCGCGATGACCCGTTATGTCAAACGAGGCGGTAAAATTTGGATCCGCATCTTCCCCCATATTCCCATAACTCGTAAGGCTTCAGAAGTACCCATGGGCTCGGGAAAGGGTTCTGTTGAATACTATGTTGCCCGCGTACGCCCCGGTTGTGTTATCTTTGAAATGGATGGGGTGACCGAAGAAATTGCCCGTGAAGCCCTTCGGTTAGCCGATACCAAACTTCCTATTCAGTGCAAATTCGTTACCCGTCATTAAGAGATTCATCTTCACTTTACTTCGGCCTTACGGCCCCGTTCCGCTCGGAACGCATGACTCGCTACTACAATGCTCACCATTCAAGAACTTCGATCATCGACTTTAAAGGAGCTTCGGCAGGAGCTTGCCAGTGCGCAAAAGGAATTGCAACACCTCCGTATTTCCGTTCGCACCAAAAATCAGAAAGACATTAGCTTGGTTTCCAAGCAAAAACACTACGTTGCCCGCATTCAAACCCTGCTTAAGGAAATTGAATTGGAAACCTTAGCCGAGCAAGCTACTCAGGTCACCCCTTAATTTTGTTCTTAACAATAACGTATTTCTCCCAATTACTATGCGCACAAAAAAAGGTGTTATCACCAGCAATAAAATGGAAAAAACCCTTGTTGTCACAGTGACAACATATAAGCCTCATCCTAAATACGAGAAGCGATACCTCGTTTCTAAAAAGTTTTATGCCCATTGCGATGATTCCAGTAAATTTAACATTGGTGATACCGTTGTCATTGCTGAAACGCGTCCCGTTAGCAAATTGAAGCGATGGAAAGTCCTCACTTAGCTATTAACGATTAGCGTGTAGCAGCTCGTTTGCTACTCGTTAAGCGCTAGCCGCTAAACGCTAGAGAATACTATGATTCAAACTCGGGCATTGCTCAATGTCGCAGACAACACCGGCGCAAAAAAAGTGGCGTGCATTAAGGTTCTTGGCGGAACGAAACGGCGCTATGCTTACGTTGGTGATGTGATTATTGTGGCCGTTAAAGTCGCTGCAGTTAAGGGCGTTGTTAAGACTCACGCCGTGGAGCGCGCGGTCATTGTTCGCACTATAAATTCCATTCGACGGGAAGATGGTTCTTATCTTCGTTTTGATGATAACGCCGTTGTTATCATCAATAAAGACGGGCTTCCTAAGGGTACTCGTGTGTTTGGCCCTGTTGCCCGCGAACTCCGTTCCAAGGGATATCAAAAGATCATTTCTTTAGCCCCTGAGGTGCTTTAATATTTCTTATTCCCATGAAACTCAAAGTCAACGACAAAGTATTGGTTATCAGCGGTAAATATAAAGGTAAAACCGGAAAAATCATGCGTGTGTTCAAAAAGACCAACCGTATTACTGTGGAAAAGGTCAACATCCGCACAAAGCACATTAAGCGCACGGCCCAACGAGCGGGGGAACGCATTAAATTTGAAGCCCCCTTTGACGCTTCTAACGCGATGCTTTTATGCCCCAGTTGCAATAAGGCAACGCGTGTGGCCTATGCGATTCCGGGACAAGGTAAAAAGTATCGTATTTGCAAGAAGTGTAAGGAGTCCGTTGAACAAGCCGTTGCCAAAGTTAAAAAGAAGAAGTCCTAATATTTTTAATTCCTTTTACTTTCCATGTCTTTAATCCAGAAAATTAAATCAGAGGTACGGCCCGCCTTGATGAAAGAACTCGGTTTGACGAGTGTTATGGCTGTTCCCCGCGTTTCCTTTATTAAGGTTAATGTGGGAATTGGGTCCTTGCTTAAGAAAACCAAAGATTTTGAGGATGTTATTCGAAACATCGCTAATATTACCGGCCAAAAGCCGGTAGTGACCAAGGCCAAGATCGCTATTTCTAACTTTAAATTACGCGCCGGGATGCCGACGGGTTTAACCGTCACGCTTCGCGGGAAGCGCATGCATGACTTTTTGGATCGCCTGGTCAACGTTGTCCTTCCCCGTGTTCGCGATTTTCGCGGCTTGTCTCCCAAGGCTTTCGATGGGCATGGCAATTACAACATTGGTTTTAAAGAAGCCATTGTGTTTCCAGAGATTAGCCTGGATGACGTTCTTAATGTCCATGGTTTGCAGGTTACCATTGTCACTACCTCCAAAAATGACCAAGAGGGGCTTGCTTTGCTTTCCAAGCTGGGCTTCCCTTTTAAAAAGGAAGTTGTTTCTTCTCCGGCGCAAGTTCAACCCACTTCCTCTACTCCTTCTGATTCTGAGTCCGTCGCCTAATTCATTATTTTATAAGTTTTTCATTCATGGCCCGTACATCGTTAATTGTTAAGACCGAAAGGCGCAAGAGAAAGTTCAATCAGTCTTTTGTGAGTGGAAAAAAGCCGAATAAATGGGTCCGTACTTATAACCGTTGCCGATTGTGCGGCCGTTCACGTGGGTATTTGCGTTTCTTTGAGATTTGCCGTATTTGTTTTCGGGAACTAGCCGTTAAAGGAGAGATTATGGGGGTCAGAAAGTCCAGTTGGTAAGCTGCCCCATGGCTCATTAATACTTTATTTCATAAGATTTCACAATGACTGATTCGATTGCCGATCTTCTGACGCGAATGCGCAATGCCTTCCATGCGCAACAGGAAACAACGGTGGTTCCCCACTCTAAGTTAAACATGGCCGTTTTAAAGGTCTTGAAAGATCGGGATTTTATTAAGGATTACAAACCAGTCAAAGACGGCTCTTTCAATAAGATTGAAATCGTTTTGAATCGTGAGCGTACGAGCCTTAATTTAAAACGTATCAGTAAGCCTGGACAACGCATTTATATCAGTAAGTCCGAAATTAAGCCCGTTTGCAACCGCTATGGTATTGCCATTATTTCTACCTCTAAAGGGATTATGACGGGTGAAGATGCTCGTAAAACTGGCATTGGAGGAGAATATATTTGTCAGGCGTGGTAGTTTAATTATTTAATTTTTCATTTTTCTCGCTACTATATGTCTAAAATTGGAAAAAAGCCTATCATCATTCCTAGCGGAGTTGACGTTACCGTCGCGGGAGATCGTGTAAAAGTTAAAGGCTCCAAAGGGGAATTGGCGGTTGCGATTATTCCTGGAGTGGAGATTAGAGTGGTTGAGGGTCAGGTGATTTGCAAGCGTCGGGGGAATAGCCCTAAGGAACGCGGTTTCCATGGCCTTATGCGCGCTTTGATTAACAATATGATTGTAGGGGTTTCCAAAGGGTTTCAAAAGCGTTTGGAAATCATTGGTGTAGGCTATCGCGCTCAAACCAGCGGTAAAAAGATCACCCTTAGCCTTGGCTTTTCTCATCCTATTGAGTATCAGGCTCCAGAGGGAGTGGACATTAAAATGGATGAAGAGGTCAAGAACATTATTGTTATTTCTGGAATTGACCGTCAAAAAGTGGGCCAGGTTGCTTCTGATCTCCGCGGTTATCGGCCTCCTGAGCCTTATAAGGGCAAGGGGATTCGTTACGTGGATGAATATGTTCCCCGTAAGGCTGGTAAGTCCGCTGCGACGGCGGGCTCCTCCGGGGCTGAATAATTTGTTAATTTTTTAATCCATGCTTTCTAAAAAAGCTCAACAACGCCATCGACGCCATCAGAGAGTACGCACTCGCGTTAGCGGCAGCGCTCAAAAGCCCCGTCTTGTCGTTTTTCGCAGTTTAGGGCAGATTTATGCCCAATTGATGGACGATACTGTGGGCAAAGTGCTTGCTGCCAGCTCCAGTTTAAAATTAAAGAGAGCGTCAGGAGTGGCATTGGCCAAGCAGGTTGGTTTGGACATCGCTAAAAAAGCTGAAGCCCAAAAAATCAAAACCTGCGTGTTTGATCGCGGCGGATATTTATATCATGGCCGTGTGAAGGCGTTAGCGGAAGGCGCTCGCGAGGGTGGTTTACAATTTTAAGTAAAATTTCTAATTATAAAGTTATGGCCAAGAAGAACCTAAAGAAGGCAGGCATGCAGATGGAGGAGCAAAAGGAGTTTGATGAGGAGGTTTTGCAAATTGACCGCGTGACGCGCGTTGTCAAAGGCGGTCGTCGCTTGCGTTTTCGGGTTACGGTTGCCATTGGGGACCGCAAGGGCCGTGTTGGCATTGGTATCGGGAAGGCTTCCGAAGTGGTTAATGGCATTAAAAAGGCCGTTGCCAGGGCCAAGAAGTCCCTCATTCGCGTTTCAATTGCCGAAGGTGACACTATTCCTCACGGGGTTAACATTAAGTATAAGTCGGTACACCTTATGATTTTGCCCGCTGCCCCCGGTACCGGTGTGATTGCCGGAGGGTCCTTGCGTAAGGTTTTAAGCCTTGCCGGCGTTAAGAACGTGTTGAGCAAGAATTTTGGTTCCCGTAACGCTTTAGTGATGGCTCAGACTTCCATTAAGGCCCTTGCGTCCCTCAGGCCCGCTCGAAAGCCCGCTAAATTAGAGCAGCGAGAACAACTGGGAAAGAAGTCCGAATCCGAGGCCATCAAAGAAAAACGCCAGCAGGAAATTGCCAAAAAGTCCAAAAAGACTGCGGCCAAGACTGAAAAGCCAAAAGAAGTGGAAGTGGTTAAGTCAGATACTCCGGAGATTCCCCAAAATCCAGGAACTTCTGAGGTTCCTCAGGGGGGTGCCTCATCCCAGTCGGAAAAAGCGGAGGATAGCGTTTCTTAATTTTGTTTATCCATGCAACTTCATTCTCTCCCATCACAGGTTACCAAAAAATCCCGTAAGCGCGTGGGCCGTGGCAATGCGTCCGGTCATGGCACTTATTGCGGCCGTGGCTGTAAAGGCCAGGGGCAACGCAAAAGCGGCAATGTCCGCCCTGGCTTTGAAGGCGGACAGACCCCTATTATTATGCGCTTGCCTAAATTACGTGGGTTTAAGAACCCCACTCGAACGGTCTATCAAGTGGTTAATTTATCCGATTTAGAGCGTTTTGGTGACGGCGATGAAGTCAATGTGGAGACGTTGCTTGCTAAAAAACTTATTCGCAAAAAAAGAATTCCTGTTAAACTATTGGGGGATGGAACCATTACCAAAAAACTAACCATTAAAGTTCATAAGATTTCTGCTGCCGCTCGGGATAAGATTGTAGCGGCCGGGGGTAAAGTACTTTAAATTATGTTTCGATACCTTCATAAAATTTGGCAGGCACAAACGCTTCGAAAAAAAATACTTTTTACCCTATTCCTTTTGTTCGTTTTTCGCGTGGCGGCCCATATTACCGTCCCCGGGGTGGATGCCAGTGTTTTGGGCCGAATGTTTGAGCAAAATAGCCTCTTGGGCGTTTTTTCCGCGCTGACGGGGGGAAGCATGGAAAGGTTTTCCATTGTTCTGATGGGCCTGTCGCCCTACATTAACGCTTCCATTATCCTTCAGCTGATGACGGTGGTTATCCCTAAACTGGAAGCCCTTTCTAAGGAGGGGATGGATGGGCGTCGTAAAATCAACCAATATACCCGGATCCTGACTGTTCCTTTGGCTTTGCTCCAATCTTACGGCATGATTATTCTTTTGAATCAGGGATCTGGCCAGGCATTGATCCCCAATATCAGCGACCCGGCGGTTATTTTGCCGATCATGATCATTGTGACCGCGGGTACTCTTTTTGTGATGTGGCTGGGGGAACTCATCACGGAACGGGGCATTGGGAACGGCATTTCCCTGCTCATTTTTGCCGGTATTATTGCTGACATGCCCACCATTGTGGGGCGTATGCTGGGAATAGCACAGGCGGGGGATACCACTAAGCTGGTGCATTTTATTGTCTTTGTCATTTTGACGGTGGCCATGCTGGTGTTTGTCGTGTTGATTACAGAGGGACAACGCAATATTCCCATCACCTATGCCACGCGAGCGGTGGGCGGGGGCAAAGGGCAAAAGTCCAGCCTTCCTATCCGTGTGAACCAGGCGGGCATGATCCCCATCATCTTTGCCATCT
>JAZDJE010000092.1:0-2759 GCA_043804325.1 Candidatus Peregrinibacteria bacterium | reverse complement strand
ATCGTCGAAAGCCTCCAAACTCACCTCCATATGATTATTCACAGGGAGCATGGAAACAAACCGGTACCCCCCCGTCCCCACTGGCTCCAGGCTAAAAGGGCTATCGCCAATCAGCGTTACCGGCACATTAGCCAGCAGGTGCTCCGGAAGCAGCCCCGTCATGGTTTTGACCAAAAAGAACGAATCGGGTTTTTCCAGCAAAAACTGCACCGTCCGCTCGTCCACCTTAGAAAGTTTCATACCGCTGTAATCGTTGTAATTCAAAACAACCCCCTTAAAAGAGGGGTTTTTAATGACCGATTCATAGGTAAAGAGCACATCGTTGGACGTCACCGGTTTCCCGTCATGCCACACGGCCCTCTCCTTAATCACAAAAGTGTATTCCTTGCCGTTTTCGGAAACCGTGTAATCCGCCAGGTCCGCCACCATTTCCCGCGTTTCCGGGTCGTACTTGGTCAGCCCGGAAAAGATCAGTTGCGTGATGTCATGCGTAATAGACCCCTGTTGCGCCAGAAGGGGATTGAGCGTTCCCACTTTTCCCACCGCTCCTTCAATATACGTCCCGCCTTCCGCTGGAAGCATTTCGGCGTGCTGGTCGTAAAAAGCCACCACCACGCGGTAAGCGCAGATAAGCGCCACCAAAGCCAAAAAAACGACCAGTACCGTTTCCACCGTATTGAGCTGGCGGAGTTTTTGGAACATCAGCAGGGGTTAGATTAAAACGAACGCCAACGCATTGGCCAGAAACAAAATGCCAAACAGAACCGTGGCGTTGTAAATCACCTTTTCCGCTCCGCGCTTGGTGGACTGAAAACTATGGTCTCCGCCACCCATCATGGCGGAAAGCCCCCCCTCCTTATTCTGCATGAGGACCAAAAGGCTCAGAAGCACGGAAATGACCACTTGGCTGATGAGTAAGATATTCTGCATAAAAATTCATTAAATAACGCAGGGAGTCTAGCACAAACCCCCAGGCGTTACAAGAAAAACCCCCACCGAACTTCGGTTAGAACTTAAGGGGATAACCTTCCATCCAATAGTGCGAAGGTTCGTAGGGACCATGATTGCGCCGCCCAGATCTAAACGCCTGAATACACTCTCTTACAGCTTGTTCTCTAGAATCTTCTGGTGATTTTGCTTCTTCTATTTCAGTACCATCAGATGCGTCTGTGTTATCTGGAGATTTAATACCCATATATGTGGTTTTAATGTTGTTGTTTAATAATACTCGTTTCAAGCCGAGCTTTTGCGCCCCAAGGCATACCAAGTTTGGCAGGCTAATCAAGGAATAAACGCAAAAGGTTTGTTATAGCCTCTGGCTCACTCGTAAATCATTACAATATTGACTACGATACGTTACATAAAATATATCAAATTTGCTACGATTGACGAGTGTCTATGAACACCACTACCATTCCTGCCGACAAAATACTTTACAAATCAAAATTTTTGTAGTAAAATCGCCACCTTTAATCTCATGGAATGAGGCAATTGTCGCGGTTTATCCTGGACACCTTGTTCCCTCCCCAATGCGTTTCCTGTAAAAGGGAAGGGGATTTCTTGTGCAAAAATTGTGTTCAAGGATTTAAAAAAAAGCGCATTCGCCCTATCTCGTTTCATAGCCCCGTAAAACCCAGAGAATTCCAATACTTAGATGGCGTCATTTACGCTTTAAATTACGCTAAAAATCCGCAAATAAAAGCGGCCATCGAACAGTTCAAATACAAGTTCAACCGGGACCTTTCGGAATACTTTGGCGATCTCATTGCGGAAAAGCTTGGAGAGCTGACTATGGCCAAAAACCGCCCCCTCCAATTGATCCCCGTGCCCCTGCACCGCAAACGGCTGTACTACCGCGGCTTCAACCAGGCGGAAGTGATTGCGAAATCCATCGTGAAACGGATGGGTCCATATAAAACTCAAATCGCCCCCGTTCTCGAACGCACCCGCCACACTAAACAACAGGCCAAGAGTAATCCCTGGCTAAGACGGCATCACCTAAAAGGGGCCTTCAGGTTGAGCAAAAAATTTGTTCAAGAAGCCCCCTCATCCGGATGGCTTTGTTTTCTTGTCGACGACGTGTGTACCACCGGCTCCACTCTGGAAAATTGCGCCAAAGTGCTCAAGGAAAACGGGTGGGGCAAGGTGTATGGCCTTGTGGTGGCGCGCGCCTTTAAGTAATATCGGAAGCAACTCATGAAAAAACAAGTCGCGGTCTTGGCCCACAACATCCGCAGCATGCACAACATCGGCTCCATTTTCCGCACGTGCGATGGCGCGGGAGTAAGCAAGCTCTACCTGACCGGATACACCGCCTGCCCGCCCCGTAAGGAAATCGAAAAAACGGCGCTGGGTGCCACGGAATCGGTGGCATGGGAGCACCACAAGGATCCCATTGCCCTCATCAAAAAACTCAAAGGCGAAGGCATCCAGATCCTCGCGCTGGAGCGAGGCAAAAAAAGCGTCGATATCACCCGGTTTAACCCCAAAAAACCCCTGTGTCTCCTCGTGGGTAACGAGGTGGACGGCGTGGAACCGCCCCTTCTTAAGCTCGCGGATAGAATCGTGGAAATCCCCATGCGCGGCAAAAAGGAATCGCTGAACGTATCCGTCGCATTCGGCATCGCCATTTACCAGTTAAGCCTGTAGACGCCGGCTTTCAGCCAAAATTTGCTTAAACAGTCCTTCGATAAATTTCGGCGACAGCTCCAGTTCCTCCGCCTTGTGCTTAAGGCGCTTTAAAATGTCCTGTTCCCGCG
>JAZDJE010000091.1:0-3715 GCA_043804325.1 Candidatus Peregrinibacteria bacterium | reverse complement strand
GATGTCCACACTCCCGACACGGAAGACGTGAAGCCCGAAATCCGCATCATTGCCCCTGTTGCCAATGGGGCTGTTAGCCTTCCCTATGTTGGTGTGGTGGTAGACGTTAATTCTGCCGCTGGCGTGTCTCAAGTGGATTATTATTGGGATGATGAGTTGGTGGATACGGCCAAGGTCCCTCCGTATCGCGGTCGTTTTAAAATTCCTCGTCGTGGCAGTGAAGCGGGGTCGGAGCACACTATTCGGGCGGTCGTGTTTGATAGCCTTTATCACACCAACCAGGCTTCGGTTGCCGTTAAAATTGGTGAAGATGTTTTACCGCCCCAAGTCCGTTTTACTTATCCGCAGAACGATGCCTTGCTAGAAGTAGGCAGTTTTATGACGATGCAGGTGGATGCTTATGACTCCAATGGGGCCGTTCAGACGGTTGAGTTTTATTTGGATGGGGAACTTCAAGAAACCCTCACCACCGCTCCTTACCTTTGGCAGTTTGTAGTGCCCGACGCCATACGCGATTACAACCTTAAAGCCGTTGTTTCCGATTACGCTGAGAATACTTCCACCGCGCAGATCAACATTCGGGTTGTGGCGCCGAATTCCCTTGCTTTACAGGGCGATACCCGTCTTATTGCTCCCACTAAAAATAAATCTTATGACCAAGGGGAGCCCATTATCGTTAAGGCTTATGTAGACGAAGCCTCTCGCGATGAGTTGAAGGAGCTTATTGTTTTTTATCAACAGGAGGGTGGCCGGCCGGTGGAAGTGGCTAAGTCTTTTGTGAACCACGCTGCCACTCATACCTTTATTTGGGACACGCCGTCTGCGGGGCGTTATGAGCTTTATTTTAAAGTTGTTTTGCAGGACGGGAAAATCCGGTTTAGCGAAAAAATACCCATTGTGGTGCGATAATTAGGTATTGGCTTGATTTAACTGAAGCTTAGATACCAATTCAGCAATTTTTCGCCCCAAAAGAGGGTGATGTAGGTGCCTGTGAGCAGAAAAGGGGCAAAGGGGATGTGGGTTTTTCGCGTAAATTTTTTAGCGGCCATCCCCAAGAGGCTGTAAATGGCTCCCAATAAGTAGCCCAAGAATAATCCAATGACGATATTGGGCCAGCCCAGTAAAACGCCCATCAGGGCCCCAATTCTCACGTCTCCTCCCCCTAGCCATCGCCCCTTGGACCCTAAGAATAACGCGCCAAAAAAGACGACGGGAATCGCAAACCCAATCAGTAAGCTAGTAAGGCTGTGGAGGTCGCCGAGCACAACACCCAGCGTTGCCACTCCTATGCCTGGCAATACCACGCTATCCGGCACCTCTTGGAACAATAGGTCATAAAAGGCTAAAAGGACGAACACAAATGCCATGGCCAGGTAAAAAACCAATAAGGCGGTGTCGTTTAAACCCACCCATAATGTTGTGAGTAGGAAAGTGCCCCCCATACTGAGTTCCAGCAAGGGATATCGCAGCGCGATGGGCTTTTTACAAAAGCGGCACTTGAACCTATTGGCCAAGTAACTCAGGAGTGGCACTAGATCTCTCGCCGCTAAAGTCGTGGCGCATTTGGGGCATTTGGAGCGTCCTATGAAAATCCCCCTTTCCAATGTGTGGAGTCGGTGGATGATGGTGCTAGCAAAGCTTCCCATAGCCAGTCCAAAAACCACTATCGCAACATAAGCAAGTGACATGTTTTAAATATACATGATTATCGGTAAAATCATAGGTTCGCGCCCCAGGCGTTTACGGATGAAACCGCTGACGTTACGTCCTATTTCTTGCTTTAGATCCTTTAATTCTATTTTGCGATTTTGGCCTGTGATGTTTTCAAAGGCCTTACGCGCTACTTGTTTAGTTTCCGACGCGATGGCTTGAGATTCTTTTACGTAGACAAAGCCGCGGGAGATGATGTCCGGTTCGCCCACAAGCCGTTTGCTTTCTTCGTAAGCCCGGAACAAAATGAGCAACATGCCATCTTGTGACATGGTTTTACGCTCTTGCAATACTTTGGAGCCGATATCGCCAAATCCTAAGCCGTCTACTAAGATATCGTTGGCAGGGATTTTTTCTTTGGATTTTCTGACCCCTTGGCTATTGATTTCCAGCACATCTCCATTTTCCAAGATAGTAACGTGTAGATTGGGGTCACCGATTTCCTTGATGAAGTCCCCGTGGCCAATGCGCATGAACAGTTCGCCGTGTATGGGGATATAGGACCGTGGTTTTACCAGTGAGTACATCATTTTAAGTTCTTCCTGATGGGCGTGGCCCGATGTATGGACGTCCATTTCACCATTGGTGATCACTTTGGCCCCTTGGGCGTATAAGTTGTTGATGACGTTCACAATGGCCAGCTCATTTCCCGGGATAGGACTGGCAGAAATGACTACCGTGTCCCCTTCCCGGATTTTGATTTGCGCATGTTCCCCCAATGCCATTCGGGTGAGTGCACTCATGGCTTCTCCTTGGGCTCCGGTGGTTAAGATAATCACTTGGCTGGGGGGCAAGGAATTCACTTGCGGCCCGATTTTACGCACGCTTCCTTTGGGGTAAGTGGTATATCCCAATTTTTCCGCCAGTTGCATGTTTTCTATGATAGACCGTCCGGCAAGGAATACCTTGCGGTTGAATTTTGAGGCGATATTGCAAATTTGGTCTATGCGCCCAATGAGCGAAGAAAATGAGGTAACAATCAACCTTCCTTTGGTATGGGCAATGACCCGTTCCAGTTGGTTTGCAATTTCCCTTTCCGATTTGCAGAAGCCGGGTTTTAAGGCGTTTGTGCTGTCTGCCATCAGTACGTCCACTCCCCGTTTACCTAATTCCGCAATGCGTTGCAGGTCGGCCGGTTTATCGATGGCTGGTTGATAGTCGAATTTAAAGTCGCCCGTGTGGATGGCACTGCCGGCGGGGGATTTAACATAAACTCCCATTCCCTCCGGAATGCTATGATTGACGCGGAAAAATTCTATTTCGAACTGGCCCAGTTTTAACTTGGAATTTTCGTTGTATAAATTGATTTTTGCCGATTTGTCTAACCCAAATTCCTGGAGACGGTTCATCATGAGCCCCGCGGTTAGCTTAGTGGCATATATAGGGGGATTTCCCAATTTGGGAAGGGCGTATTGGATGGCTCCAATATGGTCTAGGTGACCATGGGTAAAGATAATGCCGCGGATTTTTTGTTTGCGTTGTGCCAAGTAGGTCACGTCTGGCACGATGTAATCCACCCCTAGCATTTCCGGTCCCGCAAAAGACATGCCACAGTCGATGATAACGATATCGTTTTCATATTCGATGGCCATGATGTTTTTGCCGACTTCCTCTAAGCCGCCCAAGGGTATGATGCGCATTTTTCCGCGGCTTTCTTGGTGATGCGGATGTACTGCCCCTTCCGCGTGTTCTTTTTTGTCTTGATGATTTTGATGAAGGGGAGGTCGGTTTTGATGGGGCCGATTGTAAGGCCGGAATTTTTTATGATGCCGATGTTTTTCTTCCATATGATGTATTTGTTTAACTATTAAATTCATTTGGCAGACAACTTATTTTTTTGTTTCTTGTCTTTAAACCCATTATAGCATCTATGCTAAAAAATAGCAAATAGAAAATAATGGTTTGTCGAGTATTTGTGTATTTTAAGCCATTTTTTTAGGTTTTAAAATCTAGCTTTTTGTTCTAATTTATTCAAATACCTGGCTTCTGTATTGGATGGCTTCAT
>JAZDJE010000090.1:0-6592 GCA_043804325.1 Candidatus Peregrinibacteria bacterium | reverse complement strand
AACTTCGCGAGTGTGTGCCCGTGCCACGAAAACGATGAACGGAAGGGCATCCAGGATTGCCTGATCGAACGCTGGTCCCATGGGCTGTGCTCCCTCTGCTGATTTGCCGTCTTCTAATGCCGTATCCACCCGTGGCGTTACCCAAAGGGGCAACGCTGGACCAGGCGCAGATGACGGTGCATGCGCAGAAGGGGAGGGATGAGCTTAGCACACAATCGATTTTGGAGAGTCCTGTTGAAATTGCGCCATCGGATAATCAGGAAAGTGTGACCGAAAATCTTAATGAAATGCCTTCGCCTGATCCTTTGCCTACCCCCGCTTCTGGCCATTCAGGCGGTGGGGATGTTTTCCAGGAAGACGGGTTAGCCGTTATGTCTACTACAATTACCATTACTGATCACTACATCACGGGCAGTACGGATTGGAATGATCCTCCACGTAAATCTAAATTTTATTTAGATGAAACCGTGGGGAGTTGGATCAGTCTTTCAAATGCCTCCAATGGCGGTGAAGTTAAATGGGAATTTATCGATCCGGCAGGTCAAATTAATGGGTCTATTTTTCCCATTCCTAGTGGTTATAGCGGGTACAAGATGATTGTTTATTATCCTAGCATTTGGTTTGTGGGCTCATGGAGCGTCAAAGTTTATGTGCGCTCGGCTGGTGAGTCTGATTTTACCCATGTGATTACGGATAATTTTACTGTTCACGAAAGCTCGAGCATTCCTCCTCAAGTATCTATTCAGCATTCTCCTTCCGATGTTTATGAAGATACTTTGGTTCGATTAATTTTTTCTTGTTCCGATAACAGTGAGACATCGGAACAAGTGGCAACGTATTGGAATGACGGCTCAGGATGGCAAAGCAAGATTACTAATCAGGGGCAGCCTCCAATGACTTATATCATATGTCCACAATCTTCCCCTCTTTTTTTATCTTCTTGGACGGAAATCGGTCCATTTCCAGAAAATACCACGGTTCAGTATTATGCCACGGCTAGAGATTTTGAGGGGAATTTCACCCAGACACCCACTCAATCGTTCACGGTCCAGGACAGCGATACCACTGGCCCCACGGTTTCTAATTTTCGTATTGCCGAAGGCACTGGCGCCGACATGGATGGCTCCATTGATGATACAGAAAATATCCGTATTTCCTGGGATTTGAGTGACCCCAGCGGGATCAAGGAGATTCAATTGGTGATCGATGGTGCTCCGCAAACTTTTGCAGTCAACGGAGGCAGCTTTACCCTCGATCTTTCTCCTCTGGTGGTCGGCGAACATACCTATACTCTCACCGCTACCGATAACGACAATTCTCCGGCGACCACGACCAAGAGCGAAACCTTCGCCGTCGTCCATCGCCCCATCCTTCTCAATCCTTCACTCGACATTGGTGCGGATGGTACGGTCGACTGGCGTTTTGACGGGGAGATGACCGAAGATCAAGTGCTCACCGCCATTCTCGACCCCCTCAAAACGTATCTCGCGGATCACGAGACGGATGAGGATGGACGCGTCACCATTCCTTTGTTATTTCACGCCGATAAAGGGTATTTCATGAAAGCCCATCAGTTGTATGTGGGATACCGCATTATCGACACCACCCCGCCAACCATTTCAAACGTCGTGTTAAATCCAGCGTCCCCACAGGCTGGCCAATCGGTGGCTATCGCGGTGACGGCTTTTGACAACACAAAGATCAAAGAAGTCAGAGCCGGATTTAATGATGACATGGTTCTGCTCATTTCGGGGGACAACAATACTTTTACAGGCTCATTGACCGCCCCTGCTGCCGGGACACATGATCTTACAGTGACGGCTACCGATCTAAGCGGCTTGACCAAAACTCAAGTCACACCGATAAACATTATTTTTGTGGGTCCGGAACTATGGGTCGACAGCGTCACCCTGGACCCCGCCGAGCCTCTCCTCACCGGCCAAACCGTACAAACCACCGTTACCATCCGCAATACCGGAAATCAACAGGTGGATGCCGAAGTTTACTTAGCGCATGTAAGAAATGAAACGCAGACTCTCACGGTTCCGGCGGAAGGCACGGTAGATTTGCAAACGAGTTTTACGCTTCCTACGCCTGGCACTCATAATTTTGAGGTTAGTGTTGATCCGGATAATCGGCTTGCTGAAAGCGATGAAACCAACAATACCTTTAATTATGAATACCAAACCACTGATGGCACGCCTCCGGTTTTAGATCGGGTGAATGTTCCGCAGCAAGTTGGCGCAGGTCAAAGCTTCACAGTCTCTGCTGTCGCTACAGACAACATCCAAATTCAAAGTATCTGGGCGGAATTGAACGGACAACGCTTTGATTTAGTTTTGGAAGCAGATGATCGTTACAAAGCCGCTCTCACCGCCCCCCGTGGATGGGGGCGTAGCGATCCTTAAGCTAATAGCGGAGGACCAGGAAGGGCTTATTACTATACTTCAAAAAGAAATTGAAATTATTGATGCCAGTCCAAATCCATTCGTCCGTAATGAGGATATTACGATTGTCACCGATAACGTTTTGGCCCGGGAAGTGCCCCAGTTTCGCATTGGTCTCCATAATGACGGCGGTGCCGCGGCGGAAACTCCTCTTCGCGTTGAGTTAGACGGCGCTATGGTTTATGAGGAAGGCCACATGTTTCCCATTGGCCAAACCACCGTTTTCACTTGGAGCGGTTGGCAGGCGACAGCGGGGCATCACGAGTTGAAGGTCACGCTGGACCCCGATAATATTTTGGAGGAACAAAACGAGAACGACAACGTGGCCGCTTTGACCTTTGACGTCGCCCACACTCTTCCTCCGGAACTGACCGGTTTGGTTCTCCCCGACGTTATTGCCGCCAATGAAACCTTTTCTTTGACCATTGAGGTCGGCGGCGACCAGGTCCTTGTTTCCGTCGTCCTGGAAATCAACGGCCAGCCTTTCCCGATGACCACGTCCAATGGGCACACGTATGTTTATGAAGGGCAATTGCCGGTTGGCACGTATCCCTTTACCGTTGTGGCGACCAATGAAGGAGGCCTTGTGGCCCGCTTGCCGGGAACATTAACGGTTTTATCCCGCCTGCCGGACTTACTGGTGAGCGCCCTTACCGTTACCCCCCTTAGCCTCACCAACCGGGACAGCGCCGTATTCTCTGTTTCGCTTAAAAATGACGGGTTAGGACCGGTCAGCGAAGCGCCGGTGGCCATTCGTTTGGACGGGGAGACATTTCACACCGCTTTGGTTTCTTTGGGCGCGCGGTCGGCAGTGGATTTGCCCATTTTGAATTGGGACGCGGTTTCCGGCTCCCATGTTTTGGAAGTCGTATTGGATCCGGATAATACGGTAGAAGAGTTGGACGAAACCAATAACATCCGTTCGCTCCATTTTCAGGTCGGCAATGTTGTCGCTCCCACAATCCTCTCGGTTCAGGCGCTTGATATTGTCTATTCCAATCAGGGTTTTCCCCTTGAGGTGATGGCGCGTGATAGCGCCTCCCTCGATGTTCGCGCGGAAATTGACGGCAATACGGCAACGCTTGTCCTGAATGCGGAAACGCAGATTTATGCGGGTCGCGTGAATGCGCCCACCGTTCCCGGAGATTACACGCTCCGCGTGGTTGCGGAAAACACGGACGGGCTGACCACGGAATGGCAACGGCTTATTACCGTGGTGGACTCCCGGCCGGATTTGGCCATTTCCCCGGCTGATGTGCAGATTTCCCCTCGCGCCTTTGTGGAAAATCGGACCGAATCCCTGCAAACGGTATTGCATAATCACGGAGGCAGTGATGTGACGTCTGTTCCCGTGGAATTACGCGTGGACGGCGCCATTTTAACCAGCCAAACCGTCACTTTACCCAAGAGCGGCCAGGTGACCTTAAATTGGGAATGGACGCCCTCTTTCGGCGTCCATGACCTCATGGTCCGTATTGATCCCCAAAACCAGGTGGAAGAATCCGATGAAAACAATAATACATATGTAATCCCCATGGGTATTGCGGACATCACGCCTCCGGGTACTCCGCATCCTTCTGCGAACCCAAGGATCCAAATGGGGAGCGCCTGGAGCGACGCGCGCGACTGGTCAATCGCATGGGGAGCTGTGGAAGAAACCTCTTTAAAAAGCTATACCTATCAGATCGACGGAGGTCTTTGGACCGAAACTGATCTGGAAACGTCGGCAGAACTGCATTTTGACGCTTCCGGCAACCATTCGGTATGTGTGCGGGCGGAAGACATGGCGGGTAACCGAAGCGATAGCGGCTGTGTGGAAGTCTTACTGGATTTCGCCGCTCCCAAATCGCCCGTGCTTTATGGCGGCACCAATGCCCGTTTTTCATCCACGGCAGCGAGGACGACCTCTTGGTCTACACCTTTGGACGACAGCGGAGAAATTGATCATTACCTTTTGAAGGTCAATGGCCAGGTCACAGAACCGCTTTTATCCAATGAGGATTATCGCGTGTGGCCGGAGGGCGAACATGACGTCCAGGTGGCCGCAGTGGACAGCGTGGGGCATCAGAGCGAATGGAGCAACGAAATAACCCTTTTAGTGGATACCACTGGGCCGGTCGCAGTGCCCAATATTCGCTCTTCCAGCCATCCCGATCCTTCCGCGTGGTATACCAATACCGCCCCATCTTTCTCCTGGGGCGTGCCGGCGGACGCCCTTTCCGGCGTGGATGGCTACTTTTACGTCATTGACCAAAAACCCGGCACCGTCCCCGACCATCGTTATTTCTACACCGATGAAACTTCGTTATCATTTGCGAACGAAGCTCCGCTTTACACCGGAGTCTGGTATTTGCACCTGGTGCCGGTGGACAAGGCGGGTAACAAAGGGGTCGCGGCCCATTTGAAATTCCAGATCGACTTGTCTCCCCCGTATACCACTGTTTATTTTGAAGGGATCAATATGGAGTTCAGCGCGGCTGACTCTCAGACCGGCGTTCGGGAAACGCATTACCGCGTAGATAGGGGTCTTTGGCAGCAGGGTCAGAGGGCTTACCTGGATTCAGGAAAACACCTTATAGAATATTATTCGGTCGATCTTTTGGGCAATGAAGAGCAAATCCATACCGCGGATAACGAGTACTATATCGGTTCACACCGCCGCGCTCCATTGGAGGAAGGAATTGGGAATGAAGGAGGCATGGAAACCGTTTTGGAAGACGCGTGGGATATAGAACCGGATGAGGGAGAAGTCATTATTCAGGAAACTGCTGCCGAAAAAGAGACGGGCGGATTTTTTAACGTCAAAGCTCATTATGAACGTCAAAAGACCATTATCAGCTGGAACAATAATAACCCTTTAATCGCTTATTTTAAGGTTTACAAAAGCCCCTGCTCTTTTGAAGATTCTCAGTGCCGGGAAGCGGAGCCTTTCCGTAAAATGCGCACTCACGCCCCAAAACGCATGCGGACAACGGATTGGACCTTTGACACAGGCCCTTATTATTACCAAATTCAGGCCTATGATGAATCCGGCCGTCTTTTAGATACAAGCGCGGAGCTGTCGCCTTAAACAAAAAATCCCCTGTACCGTGAGGATACAGGGGATTTTTTAAGTCGTTTTTAATAATAGCGTCGGCGGGTCGCCCAAAGGCCGCCCAGTCCGCTCATCACCATCAAGCCAAGCAACCCCGCAGGACCCGTAGCGGGCAATGCGTATTGCCGAAGCGGTGCCGTTGCAACGGCTTGTGTAGTCACGGGAAGAGCCGTAGTGCTCACCCTGGGTCGAACTCCTGGGGACGGCAATGGGCTGCGCTCCAAATGAGACCGGTCAAAAAGTTCTGTAGTAATTCCAAGGCCGTCGTCCAATAACCCTTCCAAAGGTTCCATGACATTGGGTTCCATCACCTCTGGTTCTGGCTCTGCCGTTGGCGTGGTATCGGGTGCCGCCGTTGGCTCATTGACGGGTGTAACTTCCAGGGATGCGCCAGACTCTTCCGCCTGCTGGCTGGCCGCATAACCCTCCTTGTAATAAGCCAAGGTAAAGACAACAGTCCCCCGTGGAATCACAGCCTGCGGGTTTTCACTGGTCACCTGAAAATCCTCATAGCCTTTTTTATTTTGTCCGCGGAGAAAATAAGTGCCTTGTTCCAGACGGAAAGCTTCGCCATAAGTCCCATTGCGGATGACAGACCCCTTATCCCCGGTTCCCTCGTGCAAAAACCAGACACCGCCCATATCCACCCCATCCTGGTCAACCACCTGGATAATCACATCGCCATTGCTGCGGCGATGTTCGGAAAGCATCGTAGAAGCGGATGCCGGGGAAAAGGCAGCGGTCATTGCCAAAACAAGCAAGGCAACAAATAAATGTTTAAATTGAACCATTGTCGGAGAGTTAAAAATTATAAGAAGGATATATTTTCTATACAAATTGTATAAATTGTCAATGCATTCAAATTGACAGAAACACAAAACATTTTTAAAAGTTAAAACACAAAGACGTTTCTTATTTCGAATTCAGCCATTCCTCTTTATAATACACGCATGGATCACATGCTGAATAAAGGACGCAACACCCATCCAAAGGCATTGAGATATACCTTTATTGTTGGAGTCGTTTTATTCATAGGATTGGCCTATAAGCT
>JAZDJE010000089.1:0-7242 GCA_043804325.1 Candidatus Peregrinibacteria bacterium | reverse complement strand
ACTCGGCATCCTCGCCGCCCTTCCGACAATCTCGTGGAGCATCAAGCCCATTTACGGGTTTTTGACGGACCTGGTGCCCATTGGAGGATATCGTCGGCGGCCTTACCTGCATGTGCTCCCGCTCATCACGGTCCTCTCGTGGCTATATATTTGGAAGTTCGCAGACTCTTTTACGAGCTACGCCATCCCCCTCATGATCGCCAACGTGGGACTAGGGTTCACGGACGTCATTTGTGACGGCTTGGTGGTCCAGCAGTCGGACGAAAAAACCGCAGGGCGTTACCAATCCATTTGCTGGGGGTCCCTCACCGTGGGCGCCATTGTATCCACATTTTTCTCGGGCTTATTACTCGGCCGCGAACTGGTCGGCATTCGGGGCATGTTCCTCATTTCCGCCTTCATGCCGCTGGTCACCTTTGCCCTCTCATTTTTTGTGGAAGAGCGCCGCATTACCGACCAATCTGAACTCAAGGCCCATAAAGCCATTAGCCTGCGTTACATTTACGCCGCCATACTCGCCTTCGCGCTCACCATTGCCATGCTGTGGCCCCGCGAAGGGCAAAATTCCGGTTTAATGTCACTCGGCATCATTGGCGTTTGGTTCGTATGGTTCGCCTTTTACTTCCGGCATCTGATGAATTTAAAAGTCATTGGACGCGCGATTTTTGCGGCCGCCATCTTCATCTTTTTATGGCGCTTCACCCCCAGCTTTGGGGCGCCGTGGAGCGATTACTTCCTTAATCAAATCGGCATTGACCAGGAAACCTACGGTTATTTTGGGGTGGTCAGTTACATCGGTTGGCTCGTCGGTTCCGTGATCTTTGCCAAATGGCTGGACAAATTAGACCTCAAAAAAATCCTCCTGTGGACCATCCTCCTCGGCTCCATCCTCGGCATGAGCCAACTGGGGCTTACCAAACTGGAACTTGCCAACGTCATCGGCTCCACTCCACTCATCAAATACACCGGCGCCCTGGTCGCCAGCCCCGTCTTCCTCATCGCCCGCGGCACAGAGTTCTGGACGGTTTTAATGGGCTTTAACGGCATCGTCTACCTGAACTTTTTCCTCGACTTCTTCCTGGGTATCCTCTACATGTGTTCCTTCCTGCCGCTCCTCAAATTCGTAGCGCTCAGCACGCCGAAAAATCTCGAAGGCACCAACTTTGCCGTCATGGCTTCCATCATGAATTTTGGCTTGGTTTTTGGTTCCATTTCCGGCGGGTATATTTATGAACGGGTCCAGGAAGGTTTTGCCCTAGGCCCCATAGCCCTCAACGGCCTACAAATCACCGTCTGGCTCGGCGCGCTGACCTCACTCCTCGCCCTCATCGCGCTACCTTGGATTAAAACCGAACATATGGTGCATGAAAAAAATTAAACTACCTGACCAAATAATCAATAACGGCTTTTTGAACTTGTTTAAAAAATTCAGGCTTTAATTGGCCGAATTTCTTTATAATTAAGTCAGATTCGACATTGGTCATTTTGCCAATACGCACAGCAGATTCTACCGTCAATGCTTTGCCCGCATAATGAGGTTCTTTGATTACTAAATCATGCCTTTGTAAATTTACAGTAGTTGAAATTGGCAAAAGAAGAACATCATCGTCATATTGATTCCGCAGTACAAGCGCAGGCCTCACTTTAAATTCAATAAAATTGGTATAGGGAAAATTAACAAAAACAATTTCCCCCTTTTTATAACATTTTTTCATAAACATCATTACTAGGATCGAGCCAGAAATCCAAGCTCTTTTCCGAGACGCGGAGCCAAAAATCTTTTTCTTCCTTATCCAACATGGCTAAAAGCATTTTGTAGTGATCGATATTAACAATCGCCCCAAAAACATGGTTGCGATCGCTAAGCAATACAACATCTTCCTTACCCTCTTTAATAGGCTGTAAGACTTTTTTACTATTGCGTTGCAGCTCGGAAACTCCAGTCACTTGAGGGATCATAGTATGGTGTTAATTATGTAACTAACTACATTATATATTACATAAAATTAAAAGTCAACGTTTTCAATAATTGCGCATCAATAAGTAAGCACGTAAAATAAACAAAATAAAGATATGAACACTTGGCTCCTTTTCGCACTATTGGGACCAATACTTTGGGGAATGGGGAACGTCATGGACGCCGTGCTCCGACGGCACTTTGTAAAAAGCGATTTTGCCCTGAGCTGGTTTGTGGCCGCCACGCGGCTGCCCCTTGTCCCCCTGCTGTTGTGGTGGGGCGGGGTGGAATTTCCCGGCACGGGCAACCTCATTTGGATGCTCGTGGGCGGCTTTTTATGGACGGCGCCCATGTGGTTTTACTTTAAGGCCATCGATTTTGAAGAACCCAGTCGCGTGGCGCTTTTAATCCAAGTCACGCCCGTATTCACCCTGATCATCGCGTTTTTTATGCTGGGGGAACAGCTGACGGGGGCGGAAGTGCCGGCCTTTCTTTTCCTGATTCTAGGGGGCCTGTTTGCCTCGCTCAGACGATGGGAGGAAAAGTGGCGCATCAGCCGGGCGCTGCTCCTCATCACGTTCACCACGGTGATATGGGCGCTTTCCGATGTCCTCTTTAAAAAATTCGAACCCGCCTTTTCCAATTTTTACACGGCATTCGCCTTTTACATGCTGGGGAGTTTCTTATTCTCAACCCTTTTCCTGTTGAAAAGGGAAAAGCGGAGGAAAATGCTGGCCCATTTTTCCGGCTTGCCCGCCCGCGCCTGGGCGTTACTGGCCGCTGTCCAAATTGCCGGGATCACCGGTTCACTCGCCTTTGCCTACGCGCTGACCATCGGCAAAGCCTCGCTGACCACCGTACTCATCGGCCTACAGCCGCTTTCCGCCTTTGCATTTGGGCTGCTGTTAGCGCACTTCCTCACGGAGGTCCATCGGGAAGAGCTAAGCCGGCAGTCATTGCTATTTAAAGCGCTGTCGTTTATTTTGATCGTGACGGGGCTGGTCGCATTAAGTCATTTTCAATGAAACCCAACATCACGCTCCTTTTGACCGGCGGCACCATGGACGGGATCATCAGCCCGGGCGATGAAGCAAAGGCCAAAAAAGGCAGTATTACCAAAGAATACCTGGATTCCATGTATTTGTACTTTAGTTATGATGCAAAACGAATTTGCAAAAAAGACAGCCGAAAATTGACCGATGAAGACCGCCGCGACATCCTGCAAGCGGTTCAAAAGGCAAAAAGCGACAAAATTTTGATCATCCACGGGACGTTTACCCTGGAAAAAACAAGTCGCTTTCTCAAAAAACATCAAAAAACGTTTCCCGGGAAAGCCGTCGTGCTGACCGGTTCCATGATTCCCTTGGAAAAATACGCCCCCGGGGACGCCCCATTCAATTTAGGCTTTGCCATTGCCGCCCTTCTGCATGCAAAACCAGGAGTCTATGTGGCCATGAACGGCCGGACCTTCAACGCCGATAACGTGCGCAAAAATATCGGAAAAGGAAGATTCGAAACACAAAAACCCTCCTAAAAGGAACTACTTACGGTCGGGGAATATATCCCTTTTTCCCTTAACCCAGCTTTCTCCGGGGACGTCATGGACAGTAACAACACGACGTAAGGCATTAGGAATGGCATTTTCCGTAGCGATAACAGTGACAGGGGTGCCCTCTTTTTGAATGGCTGCCCATGCATTCAAAATAGCAGGTAAACATTTCTCCTCGACCTTAGCCCTGCTATCGCAAAAGAGTATGTCGGTAGGTTTTTTACCGCCCAACGTAATCATATTTTCATGTTGTTCAAAACCCCAACCAGGGAAAAATGAGGGCTTACCTCCACGTGCTAAAATCTTTGTAAAACCAAAATCTCGCTTGTCACGGGACGGCTCACCAATATCGTGTGCAAAAACAAGTGCAGGAGGCGGTACAGGAAGATCCTTATGCGAGGGAAGTTTTGTCCTACACTGTTCAAGATAGCTCAATAATCCAGTAAGCTGCTGTGCCCCGCTAATGCGATAAATATCTACATCACCCCCCAAATAGCGATGGAGTATTTCGTACACTTTGAACATGATACGGTCCGTCAATACGGTTTTCCCTATGCGGGAAGGACCCGTTAACACGTGAAAACCTTGCCCTTGAAAAACGCCCCGTAATATCCTTTCTATCATTTCTTTGGCTAAGGGCAATTGTACTTCCTGGCAGGGTTGTTTCCACACATTGGGTTTCTGCCATCCCAATCGGGAAAACCACCCTTGACGGGCTTTTGGATCTAAAGTGCATACGATTTTTCCACTGGTTCTGGTTGATTCTGTGGAATCAAAAGCATCGCTTACAGAATCTCCCTCACAGCTTGCAATGAAATTTTTATCACTAAAATCAGCAGGCGGAGTTTGCAAACGGCTTAAAATGTCCTCAGTAAGCGTAGGGACCAATTGGTCCCATTCCTTAGGCAAATCGAATTGCAGGCCTTCTACCACTTGCAAACGTACAGGAAGCCCGATTTGTTTAATTCTTTCACGTAATGTACGTTCACATGTGCCTTGGCCATCCTTTATTCTTCCATAAAGCGCTTTGGCTTGCCGTACTAAGGTTAGCATTTCAAAGGGGAGTTGGGATTTGCCCTGCTGTTCCAAAGATTGATCTACCCTTGTGCGCATTAAATCAAACAGAGAATCCTCATCCCACCTGTTCCACTCGTCCCAGGGGACCCATTCACTTGCTACATTATGATCGGGTTTTACCGGGGTAACATAGTTTTTAAGTGCTCCTGCCCCAATCATTTCCCGAATCGCAGTAATTAACTTAATGGCCTCCGGCTCAAGCCCCAGCAACAAATGGCTTTCTCTTGTAAAGGCCTTTGGATCTAATGTCGAACCGGTTAACGCATTTAAAATTTCCAGTCGCCGGGCTCGGACATCTGCCTCATCCTTGTCTGCTGTTTCTATGGTACGTAAATGCGTGCCGGCAGCAGGTCCGGCAAAATACACCTCCCAACCCAGTCGGTCACCAGGTTCTTCATCAACAGTAAGTGGATAAGGCATTTTTACTTTCATGGGTATTTTTTAAGTTAAAAATTACCGCAAGGGTTCATTGTTACCATTCCTATAGCGTGTTGTCAAATAGGGGGATTGGCGATGAGTTAATATACTCAGCCGATAGGCTAAAATGTTATACTGAACGCATGAGTTTTTATCCCACCCCCTCCCATCTCACGCGCGCCGACCTACTCCTCATCAATCCCGATTTTTCAAAGAACGAGTTGGGCGTGGCTTCGGCGCCGGAAAATCATTTGGGGCTCAATCGCATCGCCTCTTATCTCGCCGACCGGGGCCACACGGTGCAGGTCATGGACACCACCGGCCGCCCGTCTGGCACCACGGGGCCGGAAGAACTGGGCGACTGGCTACTGGCCAACGCAGACAACTACGAGGCCATTGGCTTTCACAGTAACTCGTGGAACATCAACCATATCCTCCGCACGCTCAAGCGCGCGTTGCCGAAACTAAAAGACAAACGGTTGCTTTTTGGCGGGCCGCTCCCGAACAGCGAACCGCTCAAAACCACCGAACTCTTCTCCGCCCAGGGCCTGAACCACATTGGCGTGGTCCAGGGGTTGGGAGAAAAAATTACGGATGAGATTTTGCGCAAAGACAAACTCCTCGGCATCGACAGCCTATGGGCCTTTGAAAAAGGCCAACTCCAGCGCGGCAGAAAAGTCGCCATGACTAGCGACGAATATGAAAAAACTCCTTTTCTCGGTTTACAGCACAACACGTTTTACCAAAACTACTGGAAACCAGCCATGGAATCGGGCGACTTGGGGAAATATCCCATGGACATTATCTTCAGTTCGCAAGGCCTGGACTGCAACCGCGGTTGTGTGTTCAACTGCACCTATTGCAGCGTGCCGCAATACGAAAAGTCGCTCATCCTCATGTCGCCCAAACGCGTCGTCGATGAACTCGAGCATTTGGCCAAAGAAGCGGGCTTTTTTATGTTCACCTTCACCAATTCCAACATCATGTTCTTTCAGCAGGAGTGGATCGAAGCGTTTTGCCGGGAAATCATCGGCCGGGGGATGGACAGTTACCTCAACTGGACGGCCTACCATCACCCCAGCATCATCGCCCCCCTCTCGATTTCCGTCTACGACCTCATGCGCAAGGCGGGTTCGGATACCCTTGTGTTTGGCGTGCAGAGCTTTGAAGAAAAGATCAACAAGCTCTTCCTCCGTCCCCAAAATACCCGCCAGCTCACCGGACAAATCATCGAAAAGTGCAAACAGGCCAAATTGCATGCGGCGGTGGATTATATCACCGGCGTCCCCGGAGAAAATTTGGACATCGTGGAAGAAGCGTTTGATTACTTCATCGCCAATGACGTCGAATGCCGCAACTACCAGCTCAAATTTTATCCCAACACCAAACTTCCCACGATGGGGCTGGACCTTTCGGATCACGATTTGGTGCCCATCACGGGGAATCTCGCGCCGGAACTGGAAGCGTACGGGGTAGTGCCTAAAAAACCCAATCCCCGTGCCGCGGAGCTCGATTCTAAAATCCGTGAACACAACGCCGCCCTCGCCGCCCGCCGCAAACCTCGCTTGGGCAAATATGTCCTGGACACCCCGGAGCGCGCCCGTGAAGCGCTGAAGGACATTCAAAAGAATGCCGGCATTCCCCCCAAGGTCAAAGAAGCCATGACCTTGGCCATTCGGGAAATGCTGAATCCCAAAAAACCCTCGTCCGGCCTCGCCGACCTCTCTCCGGCGGAAATGATGAAAGTCGTCATCACCGCCGGCCCCGATTCTCCTCCCATGGTCCAGGCCATGCAGAATAAACTGCGAGCCGAATTAGGGCCCGCCAAATTCGCCAAACTCAGGGCCCAATACGAGAATGCCGGCCTATAACTCGCATCGCTTATGGATCCCTCAATAATCATTTTAAGTATCGCCATTGGATTGGGATTTTTTGTGCAGACCAACGTTGGCTTTGCCGCATCGCTTTTTACCTTGCCCATTTTACTAACCATCTTCGATTTTAAAGAGGCTGTCGGAATCATTTCGATCTTTTTTGTATTGTTCAGCCTAATCTTGGTTCCCAAAAATTGGCACCAAATGAATAAAAAAATTCTAATCACTTTAAGCATCAGTTCCGGGATCGGACTGATCATTGGCGTTCAATTATTGAAGTATATGGATCCTTTTATTTTGAAAAAAATACTTGGCATTTTCATTTTGTTAACCGTGATCCATGGCTACGTTAAAAAAGAAAAAATCGA
>JAZDJE010000088.1:0-5194 GCA_043804325.1 Candidatus Peregrinibacteria bacterium | reverse complement strand
CGTTCCAGGGGCGCTCGGTCCATGATGAATAAAGGTTAAAATTAAAAACAAGCGGAAAAAGTATAGCGATCAATGAAAAAAACGCAAGGGGATTCAAAGGCTAAACTTGCTACAATAGTCATTTTTTGATATAATAATAAGATTATTATAAAAATGACTAAACCAAGCCACCCACAAGTAATGGCCGAGTTGCTAGGGAGAATTGCAAAGGGAAAACTAGAGCAAAATCCTCTAGTAGACACCGAAACACAAAAAATACTGGAAAAACTGGCGACAGCAGACCGGCAAAAAATCTTAGACATTTTAACGACAGATCAGCCCACCCAATTAAAAACCAAGGATTTCTTCGACAAAGCCTTAGAAGCAGATGTGGAACGCGCCAAACGCGGCCAGGCATTAAGTATGCTTTTTCTCGACATAGACCATTTTAAGGACATCAACGACACATGGGGACACCCTAAAGGAGACGAAGTCCTTAAGGCCGTAGCCGAAATAATCCTGAAAACACCAAGAGAAGTGGATATCAAGTGCCGTATCGGAGGAGAAGAAATGGCGATCATTTTGCCGGGAACAGACCTGAATGGCGCCCAAGTTTTAGCCGAAAAAATAAGGAAAAAAATAGAAGAAGAGGTGGCCAGGCAATTCCCGGAAATACAGGAAAAAAGGGGAATCACCGTTTCCATAGGCTGCGCCGAGTTCAGCAGAGAAAACAACAACGCGCAATCACTCAAAAAAGCCGCGGATACAGCCCTGTACGCCGCCAAACAAGGGGGACGGAACTGCGTAAAAACATTCCCGCTGGAACAAGCGGAATCACCGGCAGAAGCAGGAAATAGAGCCATTGCCGAACGTTTAACCAGAAGCCCGGCAGACATGGCCCAATTCATAGCCAATATTGGGAGAGAAGATGCAAAAAGAGCTTTAGAGGCGCTGACAGAAATCGGCGCATTGCCACAAGACCCTAGAGAAAAAATCGCCCGATTACGTCAATTACTGCGAGAAGCTGAAACGGCAGAAGGGACAAATGGCTAAGGAGAAATTTTTCTTTCGGCAGCCATTGCTTCCAAGGCCTTAATAATACCCTCTACTTTTTGACGCAACGGAATAATAACAATAGCTCCCTCACTACTTCTCTCCACAACCATAAACTGGCCACGGACTTTTTGTATGGTAACCCCGTAAGAACACAAAAGGGCAGCTAAAGCGGGTTCATTCCCATTTAACCTCAAAAACGTATCGAGTCCAGCGGAATCGATATCGATCACCTCTGCTCCAGGTCCTTTTTCGCTCATAAAACAAAAAGTCAGCGTATTGGGGAATACTATATCAGATCGCAAAACAAAAAGCACCCCCCAATTTGACTGCCTCACCGGCTTTGCAAGTCACCCTCTTCCAGCCATTCTTCCCCACCCACCTGTGCTAAAATCTCCCGCGCACGGTCTTTGATATGGCGCGCAATGGGCTGAGTGGCGTTATTGGCCTCCCACGCTTCCGTGGCCTTGGAAATGGCCTGATTGGCCATCAAAGCGGCCTCCTGGTTCTTCCGGCTCACTCCCAGCACATAGGAATCCACCAGGTAATCATACGCACGGGACAGCTTGGCGGCGCCCAAAACAATATTATTGTTGGACATATTCTTAAGGGCTTGCTGGGAAAGGTCCACAGCAAGCTGAGATGATTTTTTAGCCAAATCCACGTGATTGGCTGCCACATAGACCTCAATCTGGGTAAGTTGGTCTTCCGTGCGATCGAGTAAAAACTGGGTATCCATCCCCTTTTTGACCAAGGTAAGCAGATAGATCATTTCCGCCACCTCACCCCGGGTCAAGGGCTTAGCGGGATAAACAAACTTGGAATCCCCCGCATCAACAACGCCCAAGGTAACCGCATAGTTGATATAAGGGGCAAACCAAGCATCCTTGGGGACATCGGCAAACGCGCTTTCCTGGTCCTTAAAGGCATCGACATTGACCTGATTGGCAATGAGCAGCATTTTAAGGAATTCCGCCTTATTCACCTGCCGTCCCGCCGCAAAGGAACCATCTACGCCATCTCCGGCAACAATACCCATGGCAAACCCAGCCATTACATATCCGGCAAACCAATAGTCCTTTTGGACATCGGAAAAAGGAATTTCATCCACATTGCGGGGGAGTTCGGCATTGGCCCCTTTGATAATCACCTTGAGCACTTCCGCGCGATTGATAGGGGAGCCCGGGCGAAAAGTGCCATCTTCATACCCCTGGAAAACCTCCAAACCGCTCAAATAACGAACGGGCAAAAAATAAGGACTGGTCCGGGGGACATCGCGAAAATCCACTTGGCTACTCGCATAAACATCGGCTCGGGAAAAAAACAAAGGAGCTACAATAATCGCGAACAAAACAGAAACAAACCAATGATAAGATGAGCGATGCCTCATAGGGAGTCGCTAAAAACTACACACCATAACGAGCAAAATGCGCAAAGGCCTTATTGGCAGCCGCCATGCGATGAACGTCCTCTCGTTTCTTAAAAGAGGCACCGGTTTCATTGGAGGCGTCCAAAAGTTCTTGAGCCAATTTAACAGACATAGCCTTACCCTTTTGGGACCGACAAGCGCTGATGATCCACCGCATGCTCAAACTGAGTTGTCTTTTAGGTTTTACCTCAACAGGGATTTGATAAACGCTGCCACCGATACGACGGGCACGGACTTCCATGGTGGGCATTACATTACGAATGGCTTTTTCAAACACTTCTTCGGGGTGTTTGTTGCCTTTATCGCGTAAAATTTGGAGCGCCTCCTGGAAAAGCCGGCGTGACAAAAATTTTTTACCCCGCTCCATCATACAATTGATGAACTTTTCTTGCCACTCCGTAGAACCTGCCGGCATGTAACGAGCTTTTCTTTCAGACATAAGTAGTAGTGAGAAATGCGTTCTGAACGCAATGAGGCCGTAAGGCCGCAATGAAGTGAGGAGGAATCGCATAGAAAAGTGTGTGAGCGTCAGCTCCAGGACTTTTCAAGCGATTCAAGCATTTCCCTATTGTTAAGAATTACTTAGATTTTTTAGCCCCATAACGACTGCGTCCCTGCTTGCGATCTTGCACGCCCTGAGTATCCAAAACGCCACGGACAATGTGATAACGCATCCCGGGCAAATCCTTAACGCGGCCACCCTGAATAGTAACCACCGAATGTTCCTGAAGGTTATGCCCCTCCCCCCTAATATAGGCGTTTACTTCCATACCATTGGTCAAGCGCACGCGGGCAAATTTACGCAAAGCGGAATTGGGCTTTTTAGGCGTCATGGTCCCCACCTTGATGCACACACCACGCTTTTGTGGAGTTCCCATAGGCAGATTAACCGCACGGTTCTTGAGCGAATTCCAAGTAAACTGCAACGCCGGAGATTTACTCTTCCTTTTAGGGGTTCTGCGGGATTTTCGGACCAACTGATTAATGGTAGGCATAATGGCGAGAAATGCGGTTAAAAACTACTTTTTCTTGGCCAATTCATCACGGTAAATTTGGCCAGCGGGAATGAGTTTACCAATAATGACATTTTCTTTCAAGCCCTTTAACTTATCGATTTTTTTGGTCGTGGAAGCCTCCACCAAGACGCGAATGGTTTCCTGGAAAGAAGCGGCGGAAAGCCAACTGTCTGTGGTAATGGCGATACGGGAAATACCCAGGAGCAAACGGGTGGCGCGGATAGGGGCTTTTTTCTTCTTAGCAAGGTCGCGATTGGCTCTTTCAAAACGGCCCACATTGATGATTTCGCCGGGAAGCGTATCGCTGTTTCCGGGATGCACAACACGCATTTTAGAAAACATTTGTTTAACAATAATTTCAATATGCTTGTCGTTAATAGTTTGCCCCTGAGACGCGTAAATATGCTGCACTTCATTCATAATATAGCGCTGCACCTGATAAACATCGGTCATTTCAAGAAGTTCCTGCAAATTCAAATGGCCGCGATTGAGGGGGGTGCCTTTGGTAATGCGCTGGTTATTTTTGACTAGCAGCGTAGTGCGAGAGCCAAAGCTGTAAATTTTAACGTGTTTTTCCGTATGTTTGGTGATTATAACACCGCCTCTGGCCTCAATAACCTTGCCCTCTTCTGTGGCCTTGAGGGTGGTCTTATCAAACCTGGAACGGGCGATGATTTGTTTGGGTTTAACCCTTTCGCCCTTCTTGACCACGATTTCATAATCGGGAGGAAGGTCATAACGGTCTTCTCCTAAAGATTCGGCCATGATGGCGACCTCCATTTCCTCTTTACGCTGCTTGACGCTAATCAACCCATCAATGTCTGCCAAAACGGCGCAATTCTTGGGCTGGCGTGCTTCAAAAAGCTCCTCCACGCGAGTTAAACCTTGCGTAATATCAGAACCTTCCGTAACGCCGCCCATGTGGAACGTGCGCATGGTCAACTGAGTACCTGGTTCACCGATACTTTGAGCGGCGATAATACCAACGGCCGTCCCCAATTGAACCGCTTTATTGGTGCCAAGGTCACAGCCGTAACACTTTTGGCAAATGCCATTATCGGTTCGGCAAGTCATGATGGTCCGGACTTTCACTTCGCCGATATCCAGGGTTTTGATTTGTTCGGAAACCTTGTTATCGATCTGTTCACCAACATTTGCAATCACCTTACCGGTCTTGGGGTGTTTAATGGGTTCAATAAGGGTGCGCCCAAAAATACGCTTCTCAAAATCCTCGCCAATATTCTTGCTGTCTTCCCGGGTAATGGAGTGGACGTGATCTGAACCGCAATCCTCCTCTTTAATGACAATGTCCTGCACGGCATCCACCAAACGGCGAGTGAGATATCCCGCTTCCGCTGTCTTAAGGGCCGTATCGGACTTGCCTTTGCGGCCGCCATGAGTGGCAATAAAGTATTCCAGAATGGAAAACCCTTGTTTAAGATTGGACTTAATGGGCAGCTCAATAGTGCGGCCGCTAGGATTGGCGACCAACCCCTTCATGCCGCACAACTGCGTGATTTGCCCCCAGTTCCCACGAGCGCCTGAATCGATCATGTAAGAAATATGGTTTTCTGGATACTTCTTAAACAATTCAATCATGTGACTAGTCACGTCATTTTTAATGCGGGACCACAGGTGGATCGCGTGATTATAGCGCTCGTCTTCGGTAATCCACCCCTTCCAATACTGATTGTTGATTTTTCGCACCACTTCATCC
>JAZDJE010000087.1:0-5993 GCA_043804325.1 Candidatus Peregrinibacteria bacterium | reverse complement strand
GATGACTTCGGTGTCTGTATCTGAAACGAATATGTCGCGCCCCAATTCCTCGCGAATTTCCTCGTAGTTTTCAATAATGCCGTTGTGGACCACGGCGATGGACTTGTCTTGGCTACTATGAGGATGGGCGTTTAGTTCCGTCACCCCCCCATGCGTGGCCCAACGGGAGTGGCCAATGGCCAGCGTGGATTCCTTTTTGGCAAAAGAAGACATATTCACGTCCGAAATTTTGCCCACGTGCTTATCCACGAAGAGTTCTCCGTCTAAGTCCGTGGCTACGCCCCAGGAGTCGTACCCGCGGTACTCCAGCTTTTTTAAGCCCTCAATGACAAGAGAAAGGGCGTTTTTGCGCTGCCCGATGTAGCCAAAAATTCCACACATAGCGGGGGAATTTTACCACTTTTGAGGGGGGTTTAGGTATTGATTTTCCTATTAATATATGTTATAATAATAAGATTTAATAACCAAAAATAACGTGGCAGAAGCTACTCAACCTAACGCTCAACCTGAATACAGTTCCGCTTTTAACGACACTTATTCTGAAGCCGAACTTATTGGAGAATTGGTTCGCGCCGCGGAGGGCACCCGTAAAGCCATTGGCAAGGGGGGAAAGCCTGTTGATGTTTCCCCACAAGCGCGCGCTTTTGATGAATTTAAAAAAACGCCGGAGGCGTCTGAACTATTAGCCCATTTAGACCAGGTATGGAAAACCACCCGACCGGAAGTCAAATCTCTTTTAACTCATGGCAATCTTCAATCTCAAAAAGCTCTGGATGATTATGGCCAATTGGTCCTGATGTCTCCTGAGGAGCAAAGAAAAAGGCTCGGGGAGATGAGCGAGGAAGAGAAGCGTCTTTTGCTTACCCTGATTCAAAAGGACAGGGCGTCTTATATTGCAAAGACACGTCGTCCTGATCCGGAATTGGAGAAGGAATGGTTTGGCGATTTCGTACAAGACCCGGAAGACACTGATTTGGGATCAAATCCCCTGGATGTGGGCAGGTGGTCCGTTTAAATAATTCCTTGACAAATTCTAAAAAACAATTAGTATAGTAACCTTTGTGTTTATTGGTTAATACTTGTTTTTTGAGCGAAGTCACTCCGCTGTTTCCATCGGGCTCATGTCCTTCGCATTCTCCTGAGCAAATCGACCGGGCTCGGGAGCTTCTTGTGGAAGGGTTGCGTGCGGATGTTAATGAGGTTTTTTGCGTTGATGATTTTCAGCCCACCGCCTTACCCCCCGGAGTAACGAATACGCCGGATAAAGTTCATTTTGCTTTCCAATATCTTTTAGCGCTTCAAAACCGAAAGGTTTATGTGATTTGGTTTGAAGCTTTTGAGGGCCGACCTAATTTCCAGCTTCTTAGATATAGTGAAGCTGCCGACCGTCAAATCAGAATTGTGAAGTTGAAGGAAGAGGAAAAGAGAATATCCCCTGGCGGTTCTAATGTTGTTCCTCTCCGGAAACCGAGGCAACGCTTCTAGTAGCACCCCAATACCTTCAAATGAGCTACTTTCTCGCGAATTTTAGCAAGGGTCTTTTTGATGTTCGCATGATCGGTCCTACCTTGGAAGTCCAGGTAAAACACGTATTTGCCGCGCATTTTTGGATTGGGGCGGGATTCGATTTTAGTGAGGTTAATCCCGGCCTCGGCAAAGTCCTGTAGGACGGTGTGGAGGGTCCCTGCGGCATCGCGGCCAAAGTGGAAGGCAATGGAGGTTTGGTTGGCGGTTGGCGAGACTTTGGGCGCCTTGGGGCTTTTGGTGATGAGCGCGAAAGTCGTAGCGTTATGAGGATCGTCTTCGACGGAGTTGTGGATGATGGTGAGTTTGACCGCTTTAGCGGCGAGTGGGGCGGCAATGGCGGCGATCGAAGCCCCCTCTGTAGCGGCGATATGAGGCTGATTTTCGCGCTTCACTCGTTCTAAGGCCACTACCGTGCTTTCTACTGGCACTGTGAGTGCCTGCGGGCAGTACTTTTGGATGGACTGTCGGCACTGAAGCAGGGCTTGCGGGTGCGAGTAAATCACTTCTATCCTCTTGAGTGGGATTTTTTGAGTACTGGCGAGCGCTAGATGAATGGGCTGAGCGATCACTCGCCCTATCCAAACGTTTTTATCGTAAAGCTCATCCAGGGTCTCTCGGACGGAGCCAGTGAGACTGTTTTCTATGGGGACCAGCCCTTCTTTGACTTTGCCTTTGGCCACCAGTTCAAAAACATCGGTAATGGACGGGGCGTAATAAGCTTTTGTTTTGGGACGAATACGTTTGAGGGCCAGGTCTGAGTAGGTGTTTTTAGGGCCCAGGACGGCGATATCTTCATTACCAATCAGTGGGTGAGATGTTAGTGGCCGACTGCCGATCATTGCCTCAATTAGGTGATCGCTTTCTTCCATGGCCTGATGACGGTAATCCCCCAAATAGTCGGCGGCGGACTTGAAGTATTTTTCAAAGGCTTTTAAGTCTTTTTTTTCAATGAGTTTAGCTAAGACTTGGCAGCTTTTTAAGTAATGGGCAATGGCTTTTTGACTCAGTGGATTTTGTATTTGTATATTTCCGTATAAGTTTGGGTCCTGATCTAAAATGCGCCCCATCATGTCTAGCTTCAGGCGGTAAGCTGGACTTTGGTATGTTAGAAAATCCCGAATCTTGATTTTAGAGCGGCGTAGGGCGTCGGCCAGAGTAATATCGTTGAAGTGGGAAAGAACCTGTACGTAAGCCATTAGTTTATCGTGTTTTTGGGGATTGAGTTTCTTGACGATGACTTTGTTTTCTTTAAAAAGTTTTTCGAGCCAGCTGGACCACTTTTGGCCGCGCCCTTGGCACAACACCACGATTTGCCCCTCAATGGGATTGGTGGGGCCAAACAGTGGGTGGCACCCTAGATACGACCCACGCGATTTCTTCATGGCTTCCATGGAACCAACTTTGAGAGAGGTCAAGTCCATTAAAAGACTGGAGGGTTTGATGTGGGGAGCGACTTTCTGGATAACAGATTCTGTTTGATCCATGGGGACGGAAATGATCACTATGTCGGCTTTCTTGGCTAGCGATTGGTTGCTGAGTGATGTTCGCTTATCACTGATTAAAATCCGATAGCCGTTGTTTTTAAAAAACTTGGCAAAATATTGCCCCATCTTTCCCTTACCACCCACAATACCAATTACAGGGTTTTTCATTCTTTCTTGGATTCCTTATTAGCCGGCTCTTCTTTTTTTTCTTTGAGTTTTGGTTTTGACTTATCGAATTTTTCATCTCTTTTGTCTGCCGGTGCACCGGATGGCGCGTAGCCCTCTTCGAGTTTTTTTGGGCGGCTGGGCCCAGCGGAGGATTTTGTCTTCCACCATTTCCCGCGGTTTGCAGTAGCGCTCGCGGGATAGGCGGACGATTTTTTCGCGCCGGCCTTCTTCGGGGTTCGCTTCCGGAGGCGGCAGGGTAGCTACCGAAAAGGTTTTGCTGGGCATGCCATCGATCATCAGCTTGGTGTAGTTGTTGTATTTGGGAATGTCCACGATGTCGTTCGGCAACACTTCTTCTGCAAACTGGCCGGAAAAGTACTCCGCATCGTCAAAACCGACCTGGAAACACGCGATGGAACCGACGTTGCCAAAGACTGCATCGCGCACTTCGTCGGGCATTTGGGCGATGTATTGGTTAGCCATGGTCAGGTTCAGGCGATATTTTCTGGCTTCGGAAAGGATGGTGGCAAATGCGTCTGTGGCAAAGTTCTGGAACTCGTCTACGTACAGATAAAAGTCTTTGCGCTCTTTTTCCGGAATATCCGCACGGCTCATGGCATCCAGCTGGAACTTGGTGATGAGCATGGACCCCAGGAGCGAGGAATTGTCTTCACCGATTTTCCCCTTGCTGAGGTTGATGATGATGATTTTTTTGGTATCCATCATGAAACGGATGTTCACGGTGGACTTGACCTGGCCCACGATGTTGCGGATGAGCGGGGACGAAAGGAATTGCCCCACTTTGTTTTGGATGGGGGAAATGGCCTCCGTGCGGAACTTTTCCTGCATTTTGCCGAACTCGTCTATCCAGAAGCTTTTGACCGTGGGGTTATCGATTTTTTCTACGACCCTTTTGCGATAGGCATCGTCCACCAAGATACGCATGATGCCCAGCATGGAGGTGTTGGGGTACGAAGCTAAAGCGAGTAAGCAATTGCGAAGGATATGTTCCAAGCGCGGCCCCCAGCTTTCCGCGTACATCTTTTTGAACACCCCGAGTAATCCGGAAGCCATTAGGTTGCGCCGGTTGGGATCATCCGTGTATTCCAACATGTTGAAGGCAAAAGGGTGGGCCACGTCCGAAGGGTCCAGGATCACCACGTCGTTGGTGCGATGGGCGGGGATAAAGTCAATCACCGCTTCGGCCAAATCCCCGTGCGGGTCAATGATAGCAACCCCCTTCCCCATCTCCACATCGGACTGGATCATGTTCTGAAGCAGTACGGATTTCCCCATGCCCGTTTTCCCAATGATGTATATGTGTCGGCGGCGGTCTACTTTTTTGATCCCGAACTTTTGGCGGCAACCGCGGAAATTGCTTTCGCCCAAAACGGTGAGCTCTTCGTCCGGAATCGTGCCCACTATAGGGAGATCGGCGGGGGGTTCCAGCTTGCGGGAATGCACCCAAACCACATTTGGCGTCCCCACACTCATGTGTGGCATGTGGTAAATGGTGGCAATTTCTTCTACGTTTAAAATAAAGGGGCTATGGATCGTCCGCTCTCTAAAACGCCTCAAAATACGAGTGTTGTTTTCATTGACACGGGCCACTCCAAAGCCGTTCATGTTAGGCAAGTTGAATTGTTTAAAGCTCCCCGCGATTTCGTTCAGTTTGATCTCTGCCATGTCGATGTTTTCCTTCCGGGGGAGATACACCAGCCGAATATTGGTATCAAAAGACAGGCGAGTGACCTTATCCACTGCAGAGGAGATGGGGTCTTCCCTGTCGTGGCGACCGGAAACTTGTTCATCTACCTCTTCTTCGGCGCTGGCGCCCATCATGTCCAGACCAGCCCCTTTAAACCCCCGCATGATCCAAAAGAGGATGTATAAAGGGGAAAGGAATGTGCGTTTCCAAAATCCGCGTGCCAAGTAAATTTGAGTGGCCAACCGTTCCAGCCAGAATATGTATTTAAAAAGGCCCGCGTTGACGATTTTACACGCCTTGAGCCCACGAATCCGCCACCAGTCCCCCACGGGCTGGATGACAATCTGGATCCAGGCCTGTTCATCAGTCGCATTGAGCTTGCTGAGCGTCGCCGTGATGCCGGCCAGGGATTCCGTGGCCAGCCGTGTGAGCTTGTCCTCCAGTTGAGGATAGCGTTTAATGGGGTAAATGGAAGGATCTTCCAGTTGTATTTCTGCGGTAATTGCCGTCCATTCCGGGCCCGATTTTTTCTCGTAGGGGACCATGCTTCCCTGCTCCGCCGGGGGCGCGGAGGGAGTTTCTTCGACTTTGGCTTTTAAACCAGCAATCGGTTTTTTGGCATAGTCTTCTACCTCTTCGATTTCCACATCGGGGTATTGGGCGTAAATCTGGCTCTCAATCACGTTTTTAAAGCGCCGGGGGCACCAAATGAAAAACTGGATGCGGCTTTTGACCGAGGCGATTTCCAAGCTGATCCGAGGAGGGGTATGGCCCGCCAGGTAATCCCATAGACCGAAATTTTCGCCCACGCCATGCAACGCCGCAAAAATCTGTTCCGCCACAATCGGCCCGCGTTCATTGAGCTTGGAAACGGCTACCCTCAATACCGTGGACTCCAAATGGCGATTGTAGGAGCTCCGGCGCATGGCCAAGTAAATCCGAAACAAGAAGTAAAGGGTAACGAGGCCAATGAGGTACGGGAGCAGTTGGGTCATCGTTCCCCATTTTAACGGATTTGGGCGGAAATGAGTAGTTGAACTCAACGGCCAAATGTATAATTCAACCATGCGAATAGCTCTAGTACACGAAATGCTGGTGAAATTGGG
>JAZDJE010000086.1:0-3255 GCA_043804325.1 Candidatus Peregrinibacteria bacterium | reverse complement strand
AACCAACACCACTGGATCCCTTTGAACTAAGGCAGCGTACCGTGGCGAGGGCAGGGCTAATAGGAGCAACGTGCCTAACCTTTGTCGTAGCGGGACTCACTTCCTCATCCAAAGAGACGACTCTTGCCCAAACGGTTATTGGGGACACGCTGAGCATTATCAGCAAAAAATACGATATGGAAAACCCCGACGTCGCCATGAACCACAAGGGCGATATCGTAGTGATATGGCAGGAAATGCAGGGGGCAGATTACGACGTGTTCGCCGCCACCACGCACATTGACTACAACTACCTGGGACACCCCATCCAAATCAACGAATACCACGAGGGGGACCAAAAAAACCCACAGGTGGGAATAGACGCGAAGGGGAATTTCCTTGCGGTCTGGGAAAGCTTTGGACAAGACGGAAACGGGGCTGGCATCTATGGAAAATACTTCGCTAAAGATGGCGAAGGACAAGAAGTGGAATTCCGAATAAACGACACGCGCAAAAACAGCCAAATGGAACCCGACATGGCCATGAATGAGTCGGGGGATTTTGCCGTTGCATGGACCAGCGAATCAGACACAGCGACCAAAGAAAAACAAGTATACGTAAAAATATTCGACCGGGAAAAAAACGCCTTCAGCCAGGAAATAGAAGCCAGCCAAAGGGAAGCGACGAGTCAGGAAGAGGAAGCAAAAACAGGAACAGAAACAGACGAAGCCACGGCCCTGATGAAAAACCCGCAAATAGCCATCACGGACCAAAAAGCGATTCTAGTCGTTTGGCAAACGCTCAAAGACGGGGATTGGAACATCTACAGCCAGGCTTTCGATAAGAAAGGCAAGGCGCTGACAAGCGACAACGTCATCGTCAACAACAACGCCAAAGAAGAGCAAATCCACCCCGCCGTAAGCCCCTTTGGGGAAAACCAATTCATTGTGGCATGGGAAAAAAACGCCACGTGGAACCAAAATAGTGAATTGGAAAAACTGACCCAACACAGCATCAAAGGGCAAATCATGGACGAAAAAGGAGGCAAGCAATTCAACGGATTTAAAATCATCGAACAGACCTTCGAACAACAGGACCTGCCCAAAGTGGCCAAAGTCCACGACGGAGCGGTGCTGACATGGGAAGGCAAAAAAGAACTGCCCAACCAAAGCGAATTGGAAGAAGCGGAAAAAAGGAGCGTGTGGGTCATGTATTTGGCTAAAATCAGTGGGGACGGAACGGTCGATAAGGAAATACACGAACTGGCCATGCGGGAACAAAGCCCCCATCGCAATACGGAAATAACCTCGGACTCCATCAGCAAAATCGGCATAGTGTGGGAAGGGAAACACGCCAGCAAAGACAAAACCGTCGTCAACTTCAAAAAATTCGAAATCGAGCCCCCCAAACCCGCACCGGAGCCCGAGCCAGCACCCGAACCAGAAATAGACCGGACAAAAATCTGGAAGGAGAGGGATCTAAATGATTCAGGCGACGCGGCGGACACGACTGAAGAGTAACTTCCGACCCTCGTGAAGCCCCAGGAAAACCAAACCCCCCATGGCCACATACGACCAGTCTTTTAGCGAAAGGCCTTCAAACCCAAACCAAACGGAAACAGAAGGGACGTAAATCATAACGCCAATCACAACGCTTGAAATCAAAAAGGCCCACCACAGCTTCGGATTGCTAAAAAGGTATCGGCCAAATACGCTCAGGGAGGTCCTACGCGAAAGGATATTCATAAACTGGCACAAAACAATAGCGCTATAAGCCGCCGTCTGCCCGGACGCTACAGTCCCCGAACCAAAACGATAAACCATGATAAACGCAAGAAACCCGGCGACTCCCATCCAAAACCCGTAAAAGGCCAAACTCATCAGACTCTTGCGGTTGATGATGTGCTCCTTTAGCGGGCGAGGCTTGGCCACCATAACCGTGCGGCCCGTGGGATCAAACGTCAGCGCTGTGAGCGGCAGCATTTCGCCCACCAGGTCAACGGCCAAAATCTGAACGGCTGTAATAGGCATGGGCAACCCAAACACAACGCCAATAAACCCCAGGAGCGTGCAGGTCAATTCCGCGTTATTGGAAGTAATGGTCGAAAGAACGGTCTTTCTGAGATTGGCAAAAATCGTCCGCCCCTCCCGTATCGCCGTGACCAAGGTGGAAAAATTATCGTCCAACAGAATGATTGCTGCTGCTTCTTTCGCCACTTCCGAACCCAATTTACCCATGGCGACGCCAATATTGGACTGTTTTAAACTCAACGTGTCATTGACCCCATCCCCCGTGACCGCCACCACATTCCCCATCCCTTTAAGCAAAGTGACTAAACGGTACTTATCGTCCGGGGACACACGCGCAAAAACAACAGATTGGCTCGCTAAAACCTTGCTCAAGGCAGCATCGCTCATTTTCTTGATTTCATCCCCGCTTAAAACCACCAATCCCTCCGACCCGTTATGCAAGCCGATTTTTTCCGCAATGGCCTTGGCCGTCACGGCGTTGTCCCCCGTAATCATCATAACCTTAATATGGGCGTCATAAGCAGATCGAATGGCTTCCGCGACCCCCGCGCGGGGGGGGTCCATCATGGTCACAAAACCCGCAAAAGTGAAGTTTTCTTCCGTTTTTTTCACCGAAAATGATTTCACACTTCTGGGGAAATCGCGATAAGCCAGGCCAATCACACGGAGAGATTTCCGGCTATAAAATTCCGCGATTTCTAAAACCTTTGCCTTCTCCCCTGCCCCTATTTTGCAAACATCAAGGACCGATTCCACCGCCCCCTTCATATAAGCAATCGTTTTCCCCTTGTGTTCCCGTACAATGGTCATGCGCTTACGGTCGCTGTCAAAAGGCAACTCCGCCGCCCGGGGAAAACGCTGGTCCAAATCTTCGGGAGAAAGCCCCGCCTTCAGGGCCAATGTGCAAAAAGCGGCCTCGGTAGGGTCTCCAATGGCATACCAGTCCAAATGCCCTTCATCCGGCGGGTTCACCCGGCCATCGGACGCCAAAAAACCGTCTTGGAAAAACTGTTTTAATTCTAACAAAGTTTCTCGGCCAACCTTCCTGCCATCTTCATCCAAAATATCCCCCCTGGGTTCATACCCTTCTCCCGTAACTGAAAAACGGCGACCGATATTCATAAGATAACAATCCAAAATGGTCATTTCGTTCTTGGTGATCGTCCCCGTTTTATCCGAGCAAATGACTGTCGTAGCTCCCAAGGTCTCCACTGAAGACAGCTTCTTAACTATGGCGTTCCGCTTG
>JAZDJE010000085.1:0-5206 GCA_043804325.1 Candidatus Peregrinibacteria bacterium | reverse complement strand
CTTTTGCGTGGAATGGACAACATAGTCGTATTTGATCTCCTCAAAAGGAATCGGGATGACTTCTTCCACCTTTTTATCAATCGCTTCTTTGAGGGGTTGGTCTTTGAGTTCTTTTTGAAAGTAAAACACGTGTTCGTAACTCTGACTTTCGGGCAAAGCCACGATGCATTTTTTCTGTTTAATGCCTGTTTCCTTTAGTAATACTTTGATGCAGGCGGTCAATGTTTTTTCGTCTGCGATCACCCCCTGCTCGACCACGCCTTTGGGGAGTTCTTTTTGGCCGATGGCCGTTAGGATCAATTGATTTCCTTTGCCCTTTAATCCAACCACGCGGACGGCTTCATCGGTAATGCTTAGGCCAAATGGTTTTCCGGAAAATAGGTTGAACATAAGGTAGTTAATTTAACAGTTCTTGCCATGCCGTCACCTCAAACGCGCCGCTCCATTCCGCCTGCGCCTGCAATTTTCGGGTGTGGCCTTCTTTGGTTCCCGTGACGCTAATGGTGGCTGAGTTCCCAGAGGGGCTGACCGCTATTGTACAGGACGTTCCGTTGATTTCCAATGATCCGCCAGCGTAATTGCGGTCGATGTTGAGCGCTATAAATGCCTCTTCCAGACAACTTTCGGCGGACATGAAAACGCTTTTCCCCAGGTTTTGGTGCATGCGGGACTGGCTTTCGCCCATTTCCGTGAGCGTTGACGTCGTGGCGATTAAAAGCGCCACTGCTGACACGACGATGACGACGATCAATGAGGCAATCCCCTTTGGTTTGCTGGATTCATTTTTCATTTTATTGGCGGAGAGAGGCTGCGGTTTGGACGGAAAGGGATTCGTTTCGCAAGGGGTCCTCTCCCGTTTCCACGTATTCCAGCGTTAACTCCATTTTTACATTGGCGGGCTCTTCGTCCCGGGTTAAGTTGGTGAGTACAAAATGGGTGACGTTGACCTTGTCGCTGGTCAAATCTATGGCGGCGGCCGCCCCTTCTTTCATCCGCAGTTTACGGATGGATATTGTCTGGCCCCCTATGCTTACGTTTTTGGTATAGGTGTCTATGATGCTGTTTGCCCCAGAAGCGGTTACCGTCAAGACTCCCGGATGAACACCAAACGTACTGCTGGCCACGGCCAGGGCTTCCGCGTTTTGAATTTTGTAGGTGATACGCTCCAGCACCAGGCGGCTATTTTGCGTCAATTCCCCTGAAACGTTCAGCTTTACGCCCACCCCCATGATGTCCCAGTTGAACCGGACAATCCCTACGAGTATGAAAGCGGCTACCGCCACATAGACGACAAGCTCTATCATGGTAAACCCTTTGTTGTTTTTGTTTTTAACCATGCTTTGCCTTATAAGTAGGGATTGTATTGAATGATGACTTTTTCCATGTCCAGCCCCTCGCCCAAATTCCCCGTGAAGAACGCCCGGTATTGCACCCATCTTGTTCCCCCTTTGACTACGACGGTTGTTCCGGGGACCGTGTAATAGCTGTCCTTGGTCCCGTCCGGCCCCAGCCATACCGCGCTGTGCAAGCCGTCTTTTGAATTGGACGTGCGGAGTTGGAATTTGATGGTCCCTTCGGCCCCGCTTGTCACCCAACTGATGTTGTCGTAATTGGGGTTGGCATATCCCGTGTTGAAGCCTACGGAAGTTATTACGCCTTCTGTGGCGTCATCGGCCAAATGCACTTCGCCATCGTCCCTGGCCACCACCACCACTCCTTCCAGGGATTCCGCCGCCTGAAAGTCTGCAACGGTTGTCTGGATCCAGGAAAGCAACGTGTTTTCCCAGTTCCCCACCCGTGTAGCTAAGGTTACCGATTCCCCCTCCCCCCAACTTACGGTGGAGCTGACTTCTTTGATGTTTTCGTTGAGGGGTGTTACCGTGGTCGCCCGCGTGAATACCCCGATGGCGTCTGACACTCCGCTCAATTCCCAATAACCGTTAGTCGTGCTCAAGCCGTGTGTCCCCTCTGTCAAATTGTCCCACTCGTAATCGCGTATGGACCGGCTGGCTTCCAAAGCTTCCTGAGACAAGGCGGTTGCCTGCAAACCCTGTTCGTTTTTATTGATCCCCTTTACGCTTCCCAGCGCCATGACAGCGACCGTGGGGGCGATCAGCATAAAAATGGCGATGGAAACGATCACTTCGATGAGGGTAATGCCTTTGTTTTTGTTTTTAATTGACTTCAACTCGGCCGTAGGCGTTAATGGTAAAAGTGACTTTTTCCGCTGTCGTACTTTCTTCGATGTCGAAGGAGCCATAGTGGTTGGTTTTTCCGGTGATTTTGGCAAAAACCATTCCCGTCCCCCCACCGTTTAAGGCGATGTTTTTCACCGACAGGGCGGTAGAGAGTTGAGTGATTTCATCAAAAGCGGCATTCCGCTCCGCATAACTGGTCCCTTTAAACAAGATGAACCGTTTATTGTTCGCATCCATTTGAACGCCCCATGGGCTATTTTCGTAACCCGATAAGGCGTTTCCCTGGGCCTTACGCAGGACCTGTGTCACTTGCGTTGCATAGGCGTTGAGTTGGTTTTTGTTCAAAAAGTAGGACAGCGAAAGTAGCGTGCTTGTGATGATGACCAAAAGGATGGTGATGCCGATCACTCCTTCCAGAATGCTTAATCCCTTATTTTTTGTTGAGTTTGGTTTCATTACTGCCTCACGCTGCCGGTTATTTTGTAAATGGGCCCCAGAATAGAGATAGCCACCACTGCCACAATCAGCCCAATGAAGATCAGCATGGCCGGTTCAATGATCGTGGACAGGTTTTTCATGGTGTTGTCGATTTCGTCAGCCAGCATTTGGCTGACGTAGGTGAGCGTGGTGTCTAAGCTTCCCGTGCGTTCTCCCATGCCCACCATCCGCGAAGCGATTTTAGGAAAAAGACTGGGGTAGGCCAGCATGGCACTGGCCATGCTTCCCCCCTTTTCCACTTCCGTAATGAAGGAGAGAATAGCCTTTTTATACACCAAATTGCCGGTAGCATCCGCGGTGATGCGCAGGCTTCTATCCAACGTGATGCCGCTGTTTAAAAGGGTGCCCAATGTCCGGGCGAATTGTTCGACCTGTATATTTTTAATGATGCCGCTGACAATGGGCAGCTTCAGGACAACCCGGTGCGTGATGGGCTGGCTGAACTTCTGTTTGACGAACCATAGGAATAGCACGGCAAAGACAATGATCCCTATGGATACTTTGATGCCGTGTTCGGCAAAAATGTCGGCCACAAAAATCAGCCCCCGCGTGGTCAACGGCAGTTTTACGTCTAAACTTTTGAAGAGGGGGAGGATCTTGGGCAAAATAAAAAGCGCTACCGAAAGCCCTAGGCCGATTACCGCTACAAAAATCAACATCGGGTACATCATGGCTGATTTGATTTTTTGCCTTAACTCTTCGGCCTTTCGCAGTTCTTCCGCCAGGTGGAGTAGGTTCTGTTCCAAGGTGCCAGCCATTTCCCCCGTTTTAATCAGATTGATGTAAATGGCGGAAAAGTGCTTGGGGTATTTTTCCAGGCCTTCGTGGAAGGACTTGCCTGAGCGGATATTTTCTAGGATCTCCCCAATCACTTTTTTAAAGCTGTGCTTGGAAGTGTCATCGTACAGCATTTCCAGGCCATCCTGCAGGGTTAGGCCGTTTTTGATGGCAATGGCCAAATGGCGCGTGAAGAACAGGATATCCTTACGGCCAATGCCACCGAGTTCGATGTTCCAACTAAATTTTTTTTTGGTTTTTTCCGGCATGGTTTATTCTTTAACAACGCGAAGCAATTCTTCAATGGTGGTTAAACCGTTCAAGACCTTTTCCATGGCGTCGTCGAACATGGTGGTCATCCCCTCTTCTATGGCTTTTTTCTTGATGGTTTCCGCATTGGCGTTTTTCATGATGAGCTCCCGGATGGTATCCGTCACTTCCAGGACTTCGTAAATGCCCACTCGCCCGGCAAAACCCGTATTCCGGCATAGGTTGCACCCCTTTCCCTTGTAAATGAGAACGCTTTCATGGTGGCGGGACAGTTTTTCCAGGACGGATAGGGGGAACTTGTTTTGCAACTCCCCCAAGTCCGTTTCGTAGCTTTCTATGCAGCGCTGGCAAATGCGGCGTACCAGGCGCTGGGCAATGATGATATTGATGGTGGAAGTGATGAGGAACGGTTCAATCTCCATGTCGCGCAAACGCGGCAGCGTTGTGGCGGCGTCGTTGGTGTGGAGCGTCGAAAGGACCAGATGCCCCGTCATGGCGGAGTTGACGGCAATGCTGGCGGTTTCGGTGTCCCTTATTTCCCCCACCATGATGATGTCCGGGTCCTGGCGGACAATGGACCTTAGTCCCGTGGCAAAGGTCAACTGGGCTTTTGAATTGGTTTGAATTTGGGTGATGCCGTCAATGTTGTATTCCACGGGATCTTCAATGGTGGCAATGTTGACTTCCGTGGTATTCAGGATCTTCAGGACGGCATAGAGCGTGGTGGTTTTTCCGCTGCCGGTAGGGCCTGTCACCAAGATCATGCCCCATGGTTTTTTAATGCTGTCATTTACCTTTTTGTAGTCGGTTTCGGAAAATCCCAGATCATCCAAATTCAATTCCCGTGACTTTTCAGATAAGAGGCGCATGACCACATTTTCCCCTTTGGTGGTGGGGACAATGGACACGCGGATATCCGCCCTTTCCCCACCCAAGTCAAAGCTAATTTTTCCGTCTTGCGGCGCCTGATGCTCATCGGTACGCAGGCGCGACATGACCTTGATGCGCGTGATGACCATGTCGTGGATGTTTTTGGGGACGCTCACAATGTCGTGCATGACCCCGTCCATGCGAAACCGAATGATGGTATTGTCCGTTTTGGGGTCAATGTGGATATCCGAAGCTTTCTTTTTGTAGCCGTGGGTGAGCAGTAAATCCACTAACTTCACCACCGCGCTGTCTTTGGCTTGGCCAAAGGCCACTTCTTTGGCCTGTTCTTTAATCAGTTTGCTGAATTCCTGTTCAATTTCCCGTTGGTAGCGGTACATGTTTTCCGCGATGTCACGGGGGGTGGCGTAATGGGGAATGAGCACAGCCCCCACGCTTTTTTGGAGCATGTGCAAGAGCGTCAGGTCTTCCGGGTTGCTCATGGCTACATGGATCCCTTCCGGCGTTTTTTGGAATGCCATGGCATGCTGTTTTTTGGCTATGTTTTCCGGGATGAGTTTGAGCACCGTTTCGTC
>JAZDJE010000084.1:0-2921 GCA_043804325.1 Candidatus Peregrinibacteria bacterium | reverse complement strand
TCACGGGGATTATGGAGCATAGCGCCGTGACCCATGTGTTTTACGATTTGACGCATAAGCCGCCGGGGACTATTGAATGGGAGTAGAACATATTGCCCATTTACTTTTTTCCCAGTAGAATGACAACTACTTTGTTGTTTTTTTGTGGCTCAGAAGAAGCGAACAAACATTGATTCATTAGTCCAGCTCGCCCAAAAGGGAGATGCTGAAGCGTATGGTTTTATTTACGATGATTTGGTCAAACCGGTGTATCGCTATATTTATTATCGTGTGGAGCCGGAAATCGCGGAGGATTTAACTGAAGAAACCTTTTTAAAAGCTTGGGAGAATTTGAAGCAATATAAAAAAGGCAAATACCCTTTTCCCGCTTGGGTATTCCGCATTGCGCATAATTTGGTATGCGATTATTACCGCAAGCATCAGCCTGTTGGTGAGGCCCATGAAAACATAGAGGATCCCCAAGAGAATCGACATCCTGCTTTTGAAATCAACGTCCACTTCAACCAGGTTAAACTCCGGAAGGCCATTACCCAATTGCCGCACGACCATCAACAGGTCATTATTTTAAAATACATCAATGAGCTTTCCAATGACCAGATTGCTCAGACTCTGGGCAAGCCGGAAGGGACAGTCCGCACTATCCAGTTCCGCGCCCTGAAAAAATTGCGCGAATTGCTGGGATCTAAGCGTGAAGATTTTTAGCTCAAAGTGAAACAAAATGGCTTATTTTACGTTATAAATGATGGACAAGTTGTCCACTAATTCCCCTATGTACCATTTGGAGGTCGAACTCCGTCGGCTCAAAAAAGTCAGCCCTTCCGATCGATTTTGCCAGCAGGCAAGGGGCCGTTTGTTGCATCAAATTGAGCTGCGGCGAAACGAAACATGGTTTCAGGCTTTTGTCCGCCGTTTGGGGGCGGTTTTGCCACGTGCGGAGTTTTTAGCCCAGGCGCGCGTCCGCCTGATGGAGCATATTGCCGTTCGGCCGTCGGTGGGGTGGGGACTATTTTTCCGCCGTTTTGCGGCTTCCGCCCTCGTTTTGATTTTAGCGGTTAGTTCCACCTTGTTTTTTGTGGATGGCCGGCAAATGGTCAGCGCGTCGGAAGACACTTATATTGAAGTGCTGGCGGGGGATGTGCGTATTAAGCATGCGGACCAATTGGTTTGGAGGCCCATTAACTCTGTTGCCGATGTTTTTGCGGGAGATCTTATTGAAGTGGATGAAGCCGGGTTGGCCATCGTCCACTTTTTTGACGATACCCAGATACGTTTGAACGAAAAGACTTTATTGCTCGTGGACCAAATTGAATCCAGTCCTGTTTTTGCCCGTCAGGGGATTCTTTCCATTTCCCTCCAGCAGGGACAGGTTTGGGTCCAAACCCTTAACGTGAACGATGATTTTGCCAGTTTTACCCTCAGCACTCGCGATGCGGTGGTCCGGGCGCTCAACAGTTCGTTTGATTTGAAGAGCGCTTTGTACCAACCTACCCAAGTCCGGGTTTTCAACAATTCGCTTTCTGTTGACCAATTCCACTCGGGGACGGGCGCCGTTGTGCAGTCTGTTACGCTCGAGGCCAATCAAAAAGCTGATGTAACCGCGGCTCCCATTGGCCAATCCACGGGACCTTTCGCCGTCCGCTCCCTGGCGGATGCGGACCGTGCGGAAACGTGGGTCAGCAATAACTTGTCCCAAGATCGGGAACACCTTGTGTTGCTTCGCGAGCGCGAATTTGCCGCCTTGCGGGAAGCGGCTGGCGTGCTACCTGGCCAGTTTTTATATCCCGTAAAGCTTGTTAAAGAGCGCCTTAAATTGGCTTTTAGTTTTGGGGACCAAAATGTGACCCAGGCGCAAATCGACATTGCCAATAAACGTTTGAATGAGGCCATGGTCCTTTTGGAACAAGGAGAACAAGGCAAAGCGCTGGAAGCCCTCATGGCCTATCAGAGCCTTATGCGGGGCATGGTGGAGACGGCGGAGGCCGGCGCAGTCAAGGACACCATTTCCTATGGCGTTATCGCCAAAAACCAAAAAGCCTTTGTGGCCGCGCTTCCCACGGACTCCCCTGTGCGGTTGGTCAAGGAAGCATTGAACAAGACGGAAGAATTGATTGCGAAGAATCCTTTGGACCGCGAACAAGTTCGCTTGAAAAACTCCATTGAACGGTTGACCCATATCAATGATTTGATCGTTTCGGGAGAATTTGAATCGGCTAAAACGGCATTGGCGGAATATCGGTTAAACAGTGCGACAGTTTTGGATGAAACGGTTGATTTGTCCGATACCCAATCACAACGGGAGGCCTTTGAACAGGTGCTTACCCTGCGCCAAACGGAGGCCGGCATGCTTGCCGCCATTACCGCTTTAATGGCGGACCAGCAGTATAAGGACACCCAGCTCATGGCCATGCTGGAACAGGCTACGGATGCGGCGGATGCAGCTGTGAGCGATACCATTGCCTTTATTGCGCCGCTAGTCCCGGAACTCGTTTACGAGGTCCGTCGGGAGCTTTTGGTGGATGAAAACGTCCAGGAATTTGTGGACCGCTTGCTGGTTTATAAAACGTGGGATGCTCAAAAGAACCAATTGTCCCGCCTGATTAAAGAGCAGCCTCAGTATCGCTATAACATCGATTTTTTGACCCAGGTTCGCGCTCAGGTTACGGGACGTACGGTGGATTTGATCGATACTTATATTCTGGGGGCCAAGTCCCAGGAACGCCTACGCACGCATAAAATCGTTAAGCAAAAAATCGACCGGGCGAAGCGGATGAGGCAAGGGGAGGAGTAATATTTTTATATTTGAGAACGGCCCCGTGCGCAGCAATGTGCACGGGGCCGTTTGTTGTGGGTGAATGCCCTCTGGGGGGATCAGGGGCATCACACCTGTTTATCTACTCGTTCCCCTTGGCGTCGTCGTCGTT
>JAZDJE010000083.1:0-8878 GCA_043804325.1 Candidatus Peregrinibacteria bacterium | reverse complement strand
CGGCGCTCGGCTGTGATTTTTTGGTGATAACAGGGCACAAATTGTATGGGCCCACAGGCACGGGAGCGTTGTGGGCGCGCGAAGAACTCTTAAAGGCCATGCCGCCCTTCCTGGGCGGGGGCGACATGATCAACGAGGTTTTCCCCGACCGCTTTACGCCCGCGGCCCTGCCCAATAAATTCGAGGCGGGAACGCCGCATATCGCCGGGGCCATTGGTTTGGGGGCGGCACTCGATTACATCACAGGCATCGGCTGGCCGACGATTCAAAAAATTGAGGATGAATTGACGGCTTATGCCCTGAAAAAACTCAAGTCGCTCGATTTTGTGAAGCTCATCGGCCCGCAGGGGCTTACGGGACGCGGCCCGGTGTTTTCGTTCACCATGAAAAACGTCCATCCGCATGACATCGCCGAAGGCCTTTCCCAAAAAAACATCTGCATTCGCGCCGGGCACCATTGCAATCAAATTCTGATGGCTCGCCTACTGGTGCCGGGAACCGCCCGCATCAGCCTGGCTTTTTACAATACGAAGGAGGAAGTCGATCGGTGCATTGAGGCTTTGGTGGAAATTAATGAATATTTTAAATAGGACTTTTAAGACCTTTAAGACGTTTACGACTTTTAGGAAAAGACTTCAGTCGTAATAGTCCTAAAAGTCGTAATAGTCCTAAAAGTCCTATGGATATATATGCCCAAAACGTACTGGACCGTTATAAAGCACCTTATCACAAGGATAAGGCCATTACGGCCAATGTGCATCACCATGAAAGCAACCACGCGTGCGGCGACACGTTGGCGCTGAAGTTATGCGTGGATGGCGATAAGGTTACCGATTATTCCTTTACCGGCCACGGTTGCACCATCAGTATGGCCAGCGCGGATATGTTGGGAGACCTTATTAAAGATATGCCGCTATCCGGAGTATTGGCGCTGACCAAAGAAGACATTTATAAAATGCTGGGGATTGAGGTCAGTCTGCGGCGCAGTAAGTGCGCGCTCCTTAGTCTTTTGGCGCTCCAAAACGCCCTTCTTATCAAACAACAAAAGGAAAAGCGTTCGTGGACGGATTATCACCTTTAAAACAAACTCCAACCGGCAATGGAACTGGCGATTAAAAGGGCGATGATATTGATGACCTTGATGAGCGGGTTGATGGCGGGGCCGGAGGTGTCTTTGTAGGGATCTCCTACCGTATCACCCACCACCGCGGCCTTGTGGGCATTACTCCCCTTCCCCCCGTGATGGCCGTCTTCAATGTATTTTTTGGCATTGTCCCATGTGGCACCGCCGTTGGCCATGGCAATGGCCATCAGCAAGCCGGAAATGATCACACCAACCAACAAACCACCCAAAGCCTTGGGGCCCAGGACATAACCGACCAGAATGGGAGAAAGCACGGCAATGAGGGCCGGGGCGATCATTTCCACGAGCGCCGCTTTGGTCACAATATCCACGCAGCGGCTGTAATCCGGCTTTTCAGTCCCGCTCATGATGCCCTTGATTTCTTTGAATTGGCGGCGCACTTCGTACACGACCGCATGGGCCGCTTTACCCACGGAACGCATGGTCAGCGCAGAAAACGCGTACGGAATGAGCCCCCCCAGGAACAAACCGACCAATACTTGATAATCGGTCAAGTCAAAGATGAGCCGTTTACCGGCGCTTAATAGCGCGCCGTTGTAATCCTGAAACAGGACTAGGGCCGCGAGTCCCGCTGAACCGATGGCGTAGCCTTTAGTGACCGCTTTAGTGGTGTTGCCGACGGCGTCTAAGGCATCGGTTACTTTGCGGGTTTTTTCCGGCATCCCGGCCATTTCCGCAATACCCCCGGCGTTATCTGTAATGGGGCCGTAAGTATCCATGGCAATCACCATGCCGGTAGTCGAAAGCATCGAAACGGCGGCAATGGCAATGCCGTATAGGCCCGCCACGCTGAAGGCGATGATGATGGCGATGACGATGAGGATGACAATGGCAATGGTGCTTTCCATTCCTGCCGAAAGCCCCATGATGACGTTGGTGCCGGCTCCCGTTTCCGATGCGGCGGCCACATCACGGACGGGGCGGTGATCTTTTGCGGTGTAATACTCCGTGACCACGATGATGAGCACGGTGATGGCCGCGCCAACCACGGTGGCCCAAAATAGGCTCATGCCAAAGGGCCCGTCGGCGGCCATGAATTTGGTCACCAGGAAAAACCCAATGAGTGACAGCACTTGGGCTACGCCCATCCCCTTATACAGTGCCCTCATGATATGGGACTTGTTGTTCGTTTTGACGAAGTTGATGGCCACCATGGAGGCCAGTACCGCTACGGCGCCCAGCGCGAGTGGATAGAGCACGTAAGTGGTGGAAAAGCCCTCTGCCACGGCCAAAATCATGGCGGCGATGAGCGTGACGGCGTACGTTTCAAACAAATCTGCCCCCATGCCCGCGCAGTCCCCCACGTTGTCTCCCACGTTGTCCGCAATGGTGGCGGGGTTGCGGGGATCGTCTTCCGGAATACCCGCTTCCACCTTGCCCACCAGATCCGCTCCCACGTCCGCCGCTTTGGTGAAAATGCCGCCTCCCAAACGGGCAAACAGAGAAATCAAGGAAGCACCAAATCCGAATCCGATGAGGAGGTGCGGGATTTCCGCTTCATCAACGCCCAAATACTGGAATAACCAGTAAAATCCGGCCACACCTAAAAGCGCTAAACCTACCACCGAAAGCCCTGTGACAGATCCACCCCGGAAGGCAACGGAAAGGGCTTGGGTGAGCCCTTCTGAAGCGGCTGCAGCCGTGCGCACATTGGCCCGAACGGACACGTTCATGCCTACATACCCGGCCAAACCGGAAAACAAGGCGCCTATAATAAAGGTGACGGCCACTTTCCAATCTATCCCCCAGCCGATGAGGGGAAATAAAATGATGGCGAAAATGGCAATGGTCTTGAACTGCCGATGCATGTAGGCCATAGCGCCTTCCTGAATGGCCTTGGCAATGTTGACCATTTTCTCCGTTCCCATATCGCAACGGAGGACCCGGATCGTATTATAAATTCCATAAATAAGACTCAACGCAGCGACGATGAGTGAGGCGTAAAGGATATTCATGATTTTGAGTTAATTTCTAAAAAGCGTTCAGGATGAAATTCTAAGGGGTTCTTGGCCAAGGATCAAGCTCATTTGGTCTTTTGTTTTTTGGTCGTTCCTGTCGTCTTTTTACCCTCTTTTTGGATTTTTGCCGCTTTTTCCGTCAATGCCTTGCCTGCCCCTTCCAGTGTTGCCTTAACCTTGCCCGCGATCTCATAGCCGTGGTCCTCGGCGGTTTTTACAAATTGATCCAATTTTTCCCTAGATAGGTCTTTCAGGGCCTGGACTTGTTCGTTTTCCGAAAGCTTTAGGAATTCCGCATACGCTTCCGCCCCGGCATCCATCATGGCGTTCCCTAAGGCCTTAAGGGCGTCTGTTCCGGATTTGTTGGATTTTTTGAGGATTTCATTTCTTAAATCCTTCCCTTTTTTAGGGGCAAAGAGCATACCAAACGTGATTCCGCTGACAAGCCCTATAAGAATTCTTCCGAGTTTCATATGGGAATTTGTTAAAAAGTACGGTTTTACTCTATCAAATCCTTGTTTAAGGCGCAATTTGAAACCAACCATATTTTGCAAAAATCGCTGTAAAGTATTGATTAATGTACGAATTTATGTTAAAATAATTAGATAAATAAAAAATGCACCAGTGGCTTTGTCAAAAACAGCGGGGGTATAAGAAATGGCATCAAAACCGTTGGCACCCGTATGTCCATTTGGGCATTGTTCTCGCCTTTGTGGCACTCATGACCGCTATTTCTTTTTGGCCTTCCAGCCAAAAAGCAAAAGCAAATACTCTTCCTTCCTCCACCACTCCCACTTTCAGCTCTCAGGCCACCAATGGCAGCGGTTACGTGACATTCACCACTCAAATCGATGACACTGACGACGATGACGTGAAAGTCAAAGTGCAATACTCCGATGACGACGGCATGAGCTGGTATGATCCGGATTTGGTGAGTGTAACTGCCAGCACAGGAACGCCTGATTTAGATGACGCGGAAACGTACCAAATTGGAACCAACACCGCCGTAAGCACTAGTAGTGGAGCCAATACCCTTACCATTGTGTGGGACACGCAAAGCGCAACAAACGGAAATGGCTCGCTAGACGATAATAATCAATTATACATTAAAATCCGGATAACAGCCAACGACAGCACAACGGATGGAATCCCATCAACTTCCATGAGCTTCACTGTGGATAACTTAGATCCCACCGCCCCCGGAAATCTGACGTTAGGAAGTCGTGCTGCCACGTCCCTCACCGTGAATTTTGGCGCCCAAACCACGGAAACCAACTTTGCGAACTACAAAATCTTCTACAAGGCCGCCGCCAGCGGAGTCACCACTAGTGACACGGAATTTGACGATGCGGATTTGGACTCCATTACGTACAACAGCACCAGTGACACGACCATCACAGGATTGTCGGCCAACACCCAGTACACGGCCAACATTTGGGCCTATGATGACTACGGCAATGGACCCACTCCGGCCGCCGCGGAACTTACCGCCTACACGGCCGCCAATACACCCGGAATCCCCACGGTCAATAACGCCACCACCACCACGGTGGATGTCACACTGGATACCAACAGCAATCCCAGCAACACCACTTTTGCCATCCAGGATGTGGCAAGCGGCAATTACGTCCAGGCCAACGGCTCCTTAAGCGGATCCGCCGTATGGCAAAACAACGCCACCTGGGGAACGGTGACTGTCACCGGACTTTCTGTAGACACCTCTTACACGTTTAAGGTAAAAGCCAAAAATGGCAATGATGTGGAAACGGGATTCGGCACCGCCAGCAGCGCCCTTTACACTCTGGCCAATGCGCCGGGAACGCCCGTAGTGGATAGTGCCGCCACTACCACACTCGATGTGACCCTGGATCAGAATAGCAATTCCAGCAATACCACCTATACCATCCAGGATGTTAGTAGCGGGAATTATGTGCAGACCAATGGATCTTTGGGAGCCGGAGCGGTATGGAAAACCTATGCCAACTGGGGAGGGATTAGTGGAGTTACGGTCACAGGCCTTTCCGTCAATACCACCTATACATTCAAAGCTAAAGCCAAAAATGGCAACAGTACAGAAACCGCGTTATCTAGTGCCAGTACCGCTCTTTACACCTTGGCCAATGTTCCGGGGGCGCCCACGGTAGATGACATCATGTACACTACCCTGGATGTAACGATTGATGAAAACAGCAATCCCAGCAACACCACTTATGCCATCCAGGAAACGGGCAGCGGGAACTACGTGCAGGCCGCTGGGACCTTGGGAGCCAGCGCCGTATACCAGACATATACGGTGTGGGGCGGAGCCAGTGGGGTTACAGTGACGGGGCTGACCAACAATACCGTTTATACCTTTGCAGTGATTGCACGGAATGGGGATAGCATGGATAGCATCGCATCCAGCGGAACCACTGAAACCACGCTGACAGCAGGAAGCGGCCGGCCAAGTAGCCGCAGTACCAGTTCTTCTGCCAGCCAAACGACGGTCAGCCAACCGACGATAACAACGGTCCGGGAAACTCCTTCGGGAGAAACAACGGCAACAACGGAGGGAGCAGGAACCGAAACGGTGTCTGACAGTTCAACGGAACAAACGAGTGAAACAACTGCGGAAACAGAAACAAGTGAATCAGGGGCACAGACAGAAAAGGGACCAGTCACCGGGAACGTAACGTCTGAGAAATCATCCGTGGCCCAAACGGTCAAAGACGTGATTAGCCAGGCGGTGTCCAAACTAAGAGGATCCGCACCAACGGAAGACGGAACGGTTCGGTCCAAAGTGGAGGGACTGCCGGATGAAACACAATTCTTTACGGACGTTACCGCCACTTATGTGTACGCAGAGCCTGTGTTGTACTTCAAAGAAAAGGGGGTAGTGGAAGGGTACGAGAATGGAAGACTACTTCCCAATGAGCTATTGAACCGGGCGGAATTGATGAAAATCATAGTGGGACAGGCGGTATCGGGAAAACCGGATGAAAGGAAATACAGGAATTGTTTTAATGACATACATCAGGAATGGTTTGCCCCTTATATATGTTATGCAAAAGAGCAGGGATGGGTGCAGGGATTCAGCGACGGGAACTTCGGGCCTTCCGGTGTAGCCAGACGGGCGGAAATCGTGAAGATGATCGCCGTGGCGCTGAAGCTAAAAGCGCCTGCCTCCCCCACTGCGGAAAAACCTTTCCCGGATGTCAGCCGGTTTGCGTGGTACGCCCCGTATGTCCAAACAGTGAAAGACCTGGATGCGCTGAAGAGCTGGAAAAATTTCGAACCCGATGCGGGGATGAAACGGGGCGTGATGCTGGAAATGATGTACAAGCTTTTAGCCCAATAATTTAGCAATCGCCTGTCCAAAGGCTTTGGCGGCGGGCGGACCGTTTCCGGTGACGATGATTCCATCAATTTCGACGTTTTTTCCCGTGACCCTGGCGCCTTTTGACTTTAGGTGATCGGCTTGGCTGGGAAAGCAGGTACAAGTCTTGCCTTCCAGCAGTCCGGCGTTCGCGAGTATTGAAGGGGCGGCGCAGATGGCAGCCGTGAGTTTTCCCGCTCCGTGAAAATCCCTGGCCAACCGATGAGCGGTGCTGTCTTCAAAATAGGCGGCGCAGCCCGGGCCGCCCACAAATAGGATGGCGTCGTAGTCATCCGTGTTGGCTTCGTCTAAAAGCACATCGACTTTTTGCTGGTTCCCCTGCTTGTCGATGGCCATGGGCTCGCTGCAACCGGTAACCACCGTGTGACCCGCTGCTTCAAGAGCGGCTTTGGAATTGCCGTATTCGATGGCCTGAAAATCCTGGGGGGCGATGATGGAGAGAACCGTTGCCATGGTTTAATACTAAAGGGCTTGTTTCTATATTACAAGATTAATTATTATCTATTACGAGATTAATCTTGTAATCTTGTCATGAGTAATCTTGCAATCCTATGAGTTTTTGGAACGATTTAAAAAAGCCCATCATCGGTTTGGCCCCCATGGATGGCGTCACAGACGCAGCGTATCGGCGCCTATTTGCTAAGCACGGCAAACCCGACGTGATACTCACGGAATTCGTCAACGTGGAAGGGCTGGCGCGCGGAGCGGTGAGCCTGCTGGACCACTTTCTTTACGATAATAGTGAACGGCCTATTGTGGCACAGATTTACGGTGTGGAAAGCGAGTCGTTTTACAAGGTGGCCCTCCTGTGCTGTGAACTGGGGTTTGACGGGATCGACATCAACATGGGGTGTCCCGCTAATAAGGTGGCGCGGCGCGGGTCGGGGGCCGGGATGATCTTAACGCCCCCGCACGCCCAAAAGGTGATCCGCACGGTGCAACAGGCGGTTCGCGATTGGGCCGAGGGCAAAACGCCGGAAGATGCAGCCATCCGGCCAAAGGTCATCCGACGCGTTGAAGAAATAAAACCGAAACGAGTAAAAAGAAGGGCGCTTCCGGTTTCGGTCAAAACGCGCATCGGGTATGACAAACCGGTGACTGAGGAATGGGTGAAATCTTTACTGGAGGCCGAACCCGCTGTCATCACGCTTCACGGCCGCACTTTCAAACAACTGTATTCCGGGGAGGCGGACTGGGATGAGATCGGCAAGGCGGCAGCGCTGTGCAGAAAATCCAAGACGATCCTACTGGGCAATGGCGATGTGAAGTCGCTACAAGACGCCCATGCTAAAGTGAAGGAATACGGCGTGGACGGGGTGCTGGTGGGACGCGGCACGTTGGGCAATCCCTGGTTTTTTAAAGGAAAATCCCCTACTCCCAAGCAAGCGGCCAAACTGGCCGTTGAACACTGCAAGCTCTTTGAAAAAATTTACCCGGAACGAAAATTTTTCGTCATGCGAAAACACTTAAGCTGGTACATGAAAGGCTTTGATGGCGCTCGTGAGCTTCGGGTAAAGCTGATGCAGGCGAATAGCAGCCAGGAAGTGAAAACGATTTTGGCTCCTTTATAGACTCTCCTTGATTTTTACGGCCAGATCTTCCCCCACCAGGCTTTCCAGCTCGATTTGAGAAGCTTGGCGGATGCGTTCTACGGAGCCAAAGCGGGTCAGGAGTTTTTTCTTCATTTTGGGGCCCACGCCGGGAATTTCGTCCAGCACGCTTTTGACCATGTTTTTTTCGCGGCTGCCGCGACTCCCTTCTATGGCAAAGCGATGAGCTTCGTCGCGGATGCGCTGAAGGAGATAACTCCCCTCGCTGTCGGACTTGAGACTGATCGGATTTGATTCGCCGGGGACGTAGACTTCTTCGAGTTTTTTGGCGAGTGATATCACGGGGATATTGAGCCCTTTGGCGCGCAATGCGCTATGTGCCGCAGAAAGCTGCCCTTTACCCCCGTCAATGACCATGAGGTCCGGGCGCGATTCAAAAGACAAGTCGCGCTTCTTTTTCTGGTAAGCCAGATACACCACATCACTTATGTCGGCGCCGGCCTTTCCGGCCCGTTTTACTTTGTCCAGCATCGGCTGCGGCGCTTTGGCGATTTCTTCCCACCCAAAAGCCAGGTGATAATCCTTGAGTTTTTCCTTTGCGCTCATGTACAGGCGTTTTTGCTTTTATTTTTAAAAGAATTTTTTCATCAGGTGATAACCGAAATTCTTTACGCGCACTTTGGAGTAAATACAAATGACCCAGACATACTGAACGGCGTCTGAAAGCGCGCGCTCGCGGCAAAAACCGACAATGCGTTTCCCTTTGGTAAGCACTTGGAACTGTTCGGCCTTTAAATCCTCGCGATTGACGGCGTTGCGCTTTGTCGTGCTTTGAATGAACCCGAGGTCC
>JAZDJE010000082.1:0-6590 GCA_043804325.1 Candidatus Peregrinibacteria bacterium | reverse complement strand
GCTCCTGCAAAACCTCCATTTCCTGGAGCAGCTCATCGGTAAACGTTTCCTGCTCCGGAATATCCTGGCTGTCGGCCAACAGCAATCGGTCCAAAAGCTGGCGTAAATGCTGGAGCCATGCACCCACCCGCACTCCCACCTCCCCCATGGACTCCCCCAAGTTCAGCCAATCCTGCATGCCTAACACATTCCGGTCCACGAGTAAATTTTCCACATAAGCGGATTCCGGCACATGGCGATTGGTAAAAAGGGCCACGAGAGAAAAGAAATTATCCACGAACTGCTGCAAATCCGGAGTATCGTTAAGGGCTTGTTCAATGGATTGAAAAACCGAGTGGTTGGAAAACAGCGTATCGTGATGGCGGGCCAGAAAGTCCTGAAGGTGATTGACAATCAGCTTAATGGGAAGCGACACGTTCTCCTGGCCAATATCCACCCCAAACGCCTCCGTGGACACCTGTTCAAAGTGATGCGCTTCGTCCACAATAAGATATTGGTAATCAGGAAGTAACCCCCCGCCGTTTTCCAAATCCGCACATAAAAGCGCATGATTGACGATAATAACGTCAGCGTCTTCCGCCACTTCCCGCGCCTTGTGCAAATAACAATTCCCATACGGTTTGCACTTGATGGGCGAGCAATATTTCTTGTCCGAACACAGCTCAAAGTCCCACGTCATCATTTCCGGGCGGGTTAAGTGGATTTCCGCACTGTCTCCCGTTTCCGTAACAGACTGCCACACCAAAATTTTAATGAGCAAAACCATTTCCTCATCCGTAAACCGGGAGTGGCGCTTGAATTCAGCCAGTCGGCGCAGGCAAAGGTAATGGCTGCGCCCCTTTAATACTGCCGTCCGCACCCCCGCGTGCCCCGTCTCCTGCCGATATAACTCGTGGAGCAGGGGGATATCCTTTTCGTAAAGCTGCTGCTGCAAATTGATGGTATTGGTGGAAATCACCACTTTAGACTTGTTTTGGATCGCCATAAAAGCAGCAGCCGCCAAATAGGCAATCGACTTCCCGACCCCTGTCGGCGCTTCGCAGATCAGGTGATACCCCTGGGTAAACGCATTCATCACGTTCCGCGCCATTTCTACCTGCTGAGGGCGATACTCGTACCCTTCGAAAACTCGGGATAACACCCCGTTTTCTTTCAAAATTTCTTCGGGATCCAGCGCCTTCCGAGGAGACATTTGAGCCACCAGAGAAAGATCCTGAGACATCGACGCAGTCGGGGTCGAAGGACCTACTCCATCCGCCCCCTCCCCACCGCCCTTTTTCCCCTTAGCCTCTTCAAAAACCGCACCCCCATCCCAGGATGAACGGTCCAAAAGAGCTTTAATTTCATCTAAAACTCCCCGGGGCAAAGAATCGATGGCTTTAAAAAGATGCTTGAACAAATCCGCCGTCGCCTCGCTATCGCCCATAGCACGGTGACGGGCCTTATGGGAAATTCCAAAGTCATCGGTCAGCGACTCCAGGCTATAGCTAACGGCTTGCGGCAACACGATCTGGGCCAGCGGAATAGTATCAATCAACCCTAAAATGTCCAAATCAACCCCACCGGCCTTCAAAAAACCGACGTCAAAGTTGATGTTATGCCCCACCAAATATGCCCCGCGAATCAGCTCCTGGGCTTCTTTTAAAACGTCATCCACCGGCTTCCCCTTTTCGGCAAGTTCCTCATCCGTAATCCCGGTGATAGCCGTGATGATTTTAGGTAATGGCGTCTTAATTTTTACCAAATCGTCCAGCCGCGCCACCTCCTTTCCGTTTTCATAGCGGACCGCCGCGACTTCAATGATATCGCAGTGCTTGGGATCCACCCCGCTGGTCTCTAAATCGAGTACGACGAAAGGCTTTTTGAACATGAGTAAATGCGAGAAACGCGGTCCGAATGAAACAAGGTCGTAAGACCGCAATAAAATAAGGATAAATTGCGTAGGAAAGTATGAAGAGAAGCGGAAAACTTTTCAAGCAATTTAAGCGTTTCCTTTTTGGGCAAAGATAGTAGCAAAATTGAACAAGAAAGGGAGAGCGGCCAAAAAAACCGGTCATAGAATCTCTGTCGTGCGAAGAAAATGAAGCACTCTCCTCAATTTTTCTCTAATACCCCTCCTTTCTAAACCACTAAGGGCATCATTAGCGGAATCACAAGAAGTGGGCGATAATTGGCCTTTTGCGCGTGATCTGGCGACAGACAAAATTTCCTTCAAGCGTTGATCACTAGAAAAAGCCAAAGCGACCAATAGAACGTCCTCCCGGGACGCCACACCGGCACAAACAACAAAATCCCGCCATTCATCGTCTTTCAAGATATCCCGAACATCAACATCAGAAAGTGTTGCCAAAGTCCGGGCAATTCTTTCACGATACCTCCTACTGGCGTCAAAAGAAGGAGCCTCCTCCGTAACTCCATGAGCAGAATAATCAAGTAACACTATCCGCAAGCGTTAAAGCTAAAACGGAGGAAACAACAAAAAATATCGTACCATATAATAAGGCGCTGGATCAACCCTTAACCGACCTTAAAATCCCCTTCAACAAGCGGGCGGATTTTTTCAATTGCCCTTTCTCGTCCATCGTCAAAGGGATGGGCCATACCTTAGTGGCGCCGCGCCGGCCAATGACGCAAGGGACGCCCAAACAAACGCCATAGATCCCATAAGCGCTGCCGGGTTCGGTGGAAACAGGGATGATCTCATTCTTGTTGTTCAGCACCGCCTCCACCAATTCCGTAATCACCACCCCAATACCGTAATACGTGGCGTGTTTACGCTGGATGATTTCATAGGCCGCCTTACGGGTTTTGACCTCCATTTCCTGCATCTGCTGCCTCGTCAGGAGCTTGCGGATGGGGATGGCGGAAACGTTCACCGTGCTCCACGGCACAAATTCGCTGTCCCCGTGTTCCCCCAACACATAACCATGAACGTTATGCAGGTTCACGCCGAGTTTTTGCGCAATATTCACGCGCAGACGTGACGTGTCTAAAAAAGTCCCCGAACCAAAAACCTGGCCCTTGGGCAGTTTGATCTTTTTTTGGGCCACAGTGGTCAAAATATCCACCGGATTGGCCACTACAATCACCACGGTGTCGTTCCGCAAAGGGCCCATTTTTTTAAGGATGCTTTTAAAAATCTTCACGTTCTTCTGAACCAAGTCCAACCGGGTCTCCCCCGGCTTTTGCGCCACCCCCGCGCAAATCACCACAACATCGACATCCTGACAGTCCTTAAAACTTCCCCCGCGCACGTTCCCGGTTTCTGTACCGATAAGGCCATGGGTCAAATCCATGACCTCCCCCTCTTCCCGCACCTCATCCACATCCACTAAAATAAGTTCCGCCGCCAATCCTTTGATCATGGCCGCATAGGCAAAAGAGGAACCCACCATCCCCGTTCCGACAACGGCAATACGGGTCTCGTGGGTACGGCAGACAACAGGACTGGCTTTCATTTTGTTTTGACTAAAAAGACAGCACCATCATAACACCTCGTCCCGCAAATGCAATCAGGAGCCCCCTATTCCACAAAATTTTGATATAATACCTTCGTTAACCCAAATTTATGGATGGTTACAGCCCCTACGCGGCATACAAACAGCGCCACAAAGAACCCTTTAAATTCAAAATGCCGACGTTCGGCAAGGGCTGGAAAAAATGGTTAAGCATTTTGGTTGGACTGCTTGCCGCACTAAGCATCCTGCTTTACCTGGGCTTGGGTGACTTGCGGTTTTTTATGGCCCATTACCTGCGACTGAGCTTTTTCAGCAAAAACTACCTGATCCTCCTCCAAAACAACTACGAACTCCGCCCGGGCGGCGGCTTTATTACGGCCTACGGCAATTTTGACACGTTACTGGGGTTCCCCACGCATTTGAGTTTTAATAATTCCTATGACATCGATACCAGTAGTTACGTCAAACCCCCTTATCCGCACGAGGAATTGCTGAAAAACGAGTGGTATCAGGGTTACACGTTCCGCGACGCCAATTGGGACCCTAACTTTCCGGAAGCCACAAAAGCAATCATTGACTTCTACCGGCAAAAATTCCCCAAAAAAGACGTGGACGGCATTATTGTAGTTAACTTTAGCCTGATTGAAAATCTAGTCGATGCCTTTGGCGGCGTCACAGTCGATGGAAAAGAACTGACCAGGCACAACTTGTTTAGCGAAATGGAATTTGCCGTAAACAACGTAGACCGCCACAGCGAAGAGGCACTGGGTAACCGGAAAAATATCCTCAGTGATCTAGCGGGCGCCCTGACCCAAAAAATGAAGTGGAACCCCATCAAAACCAAACGAGTGCTAAGCGATGGGTTAAAAAACAAAGACCTGTATATATGGCTAAAAAGTGAGGGGCTGGAACGCCGCCTCCAAAAACGCGGCTGGGCCAATCACTTCGAATTGCCGCCGGACAGCGACTTTTTAGCGGTCAACTTAGCCAACTTAGGGGCTAAAAAAGCCGACCGTTACATGGTGCGCGAGGTGCACCACCACGTCAACATCACCAAAGAGCTGCCGGAAGTATCTACAGAAGTCACCATCCGCTTTCCCGGCTCCAATAATATTTACAGCGACGATTATAAGGGGTACTTGCGCGTCTATATCCCCGCCGTCGCCACAATCAAAGACAGTCCTTTAGACAGCGTCGTGGATCGCGACGGCGATTTCAACGTCATCAGTGCTAAAGTCATCATCCCCGCCGGCAGCAAAACCACGCTTTCGTACACCTACACCTTGCCACGGACCTTACTTCCGACAGATGAATACCGCCTGCGCCTGATCAGGCAATCGGGCAATGCCGCCCGCTACACCATCACCGCGGAAACCATGCGCGATACGTCAATGGAAAGCGGCAATTTTAAAACCTACGAAAACCGCGCGATTTTTGAAGAAGTCCTGACAAACGACCGGGATCTTTCCCTCTCGCTCCTCCCCGACACCACTCCCCCTTACCCCATTGAACAGGTATTTGAAGACTTGAACACCATCAAAATCTACTGGAGCGAACCCATAGACGCCACCACGGGCGGTGATGCGCTGAACTACGTCATTGGGGACACCAATCAGAAAAATGAAGAACTCGACGAAGCTAAAGTGGTCTACGCGGAAGTCATAGACGGCAGCGTGAGTAAGTTGGAGTTAGAAGGCGTCAAAAAACAAGACCTGGAGCGCTACAAAATCGAACTCAAAAACCTCAAGGACACCGCGGGTAACGCCATTTTTCCCAACCCCAAAACGATCACCGTGGTCCAGCGCTACCAAACGGTAGTGGAAACTACAGAAGAATAAAAACTCATCTCTTAAAATTAAAAATATGGAACACCAAGTCAAAGACTTTTCTCATCTCATCGGTAAGCTGGATGACCTTAGCGCCAAGCAAGTGGAGGCGCATTTGGGTCTGTACAAAGGTTACGTCAACAAATTGAATGAGATCGAAACCAAATTGCGCGACGCGGACCGAGGACTGGCCAATTACTCGTTCGGTGAGTATAGCGAACTCAAACGCCGCGAAGCCGTGGCGTTCAACGGCGCTTATTTTCACCAATGGTATTTCGAAAACTTAACGCCAAAAGGCGCCAAACGAACTCCCGAACTGGATAAAGCCATCACCAAATCCTTCGGATCGATCGACAACTATTTAAAAGACCTCAAAGCTTCTGCGGCCTCCACCCCCGGCTGGGTACTGACCACCAAAAACAAGATCGACGGCAAACTCCACAACTATATTGTGTTTGAGCATCACATCGGCCTCCCCGTCCATCAGGAAATCATCCTGGCGTTGGACTGCTGGGAACACGCGTACATGATCGACTACGGCACCAAAAAAACCGACTATTTGGAGACCTTCCTAAAGAACGTGGATTGGAACGTTGTCAGCCAGCGACTGAAATAATCCATCCTTTACTTAAACGCTTAATTTAGCTAAAATTCCTTAGCTAATCGCTTTTTTTATGGATTACTACAAGACCCTTGGTGTGGACAAAAAAGCATCGGAAGCGGAGATCAAAAAAGCCTATCGCAAGCTCGCCCACCAGTACCATCCGGATGAGGGAAAGGGCAGCGAAAAAAAATTTAAGGAAGTGACCGAAGCGTACCAGGTGCTCAGCGACAAACAAAAACGCGCTCAATACGACCAATTCGGCAGCGTGGGCAGAGGGGGACCAACGGGAGGTCCCGACTTTGGCGGATTTGACTTCAGAGGGTTCCAAAACGTGAACTTTGATTTTGGCGGGAATTTTGGCGATATTTTTGACACGTTTTTTGGAGGGAGCGGACGGGGGCGGAAAAGAAGCGGCCCCGCACCGGGAGAAGACATTGAAATCGTACTACAACTGACGTTCGAAGAAGCGGTATTTGGGACCACGAAAGAAATTGAAATCACCCGTTACGAAACCTGTGAAAACTGCAAGGGCAAAGGCGCGGAACCGGGAAGCAACATTGTGGAATGCGACGAGTGCAGCGGGACAGGACAGCAAATCCGCCTCCAACGCACCCCCCTGGGCCAAATCCAAACCAGCAGTACCTGCAGCGCATGTCAAGGGAACGGAAAAATCCCGGAAAAAAAGTGCAAAAAATGCGGCGG
>JAZDJE010000081.1:0-5583 GCA_043804325.1 Candidatus Peregrinibacteria bacterium | reverse complement strand
TACCAGCGGGCGCATCAACGAGGTGGAAGCCTATATAGGCCAAAGTGACCCCGCCTGCCACGCGGCGCGGGGGAAGACGGAAAGGAACAAGGTGATGTTCGGCCGGGCGGGACATCTTTACGTCTACTTCACCTACGGCATGTACCACTGCGCCAACATTGTGACCGAACGCAAAGGGTTCCCCGCCGCTGTGCTGATTCGGGGCATCGAACCGCTCACGGGAATCGGGCCAATGAAAAAACGGCGCGGTCGCCCCGACCACCTGGCCGACGGCCCGGGCAAACTTTGCATGGCCATGGGCATGAAAAAACAAAGTCACAACGGAGTGGATTTATGCAGCAAGGGAAAATGCTTTGTGGCAGACGACGGTTTTAAACCAAAAAAAATCATAAAAACCCCTCGCATCGGCATCCGGGTAGGCCTGGACAAACACTGGCGGCTACACTGCTACTTGCCCCGTGCGTAGCCACGAGGCTGCACTACCTGCCCCGTGCGTAGCCACAGGGCTGCACTACCTGCCCCGTGCGTAGCCACGGGGCTAAAAGAATTTGCGAAAAACCAAAGGCGTGGGTATAATTAATTAAACAAAAAATACAAAATGGAAATAAATCTGAGCTGGGACCTGTTCGTGATTGTATTCTTTACGGTCATTATCGCCTACAGCTTTATTATTGGCCGTAACCAGACGCTCAAAATCATCATTGCAAGCTACATCGCCATCCTAGCTGCCGACGGCATCGGCAGCCTTCTTGACCGATACCTGATTGGGGATACCGCCCTGGTCGACACAGGTCTCACCAACACGGAAAGCTCGTTGATCGTGATCAAAATCATGATTTTTGTCTTCACCATCGTGCTCATCACCACCCGCGGGAGATTCGCCATCAATATGGGGAATACGGGCTCCGGGATGCTGAACTTGGCCCTGACCATGACCTACGGCATTTTAAGCGCGGGCCTTATCACCAGCACCATTTTAATCTACGCCTCCGGCTCGTCCCTGGTGGAAGGCGGAGAACTTTTAAATCAAGCCGTCCTGGACATTTACCGGGAATCCCAATTGGTCCGGCTCATGATCAACAACTACAGCGTGTGGTTTTCCTTGCCGGCCATCACTTTTGTGGTATCCAGCTTCCTCACCAGCGATGAAGAGTAAAATGCGTTTGACTTAAAAAGACCTCAACCGTAATATTATCTGGCTTTTGACGAGGGTCAGTAGCTCAATGGTAGAGCAGTAGCCTTTTAAGCTATTGGTTCCGGGTTCGAGCCCCGGCTGGCCCACCAACTCATATCTGCCAAACCACTAACCCATTCCGGATGGATGTTTTGAACGTTAAGCCGGGACGAGAAGTTTACCCGCCTCAGGCGGGAGCCCCGGCTGACCCACCATCTTACAGCACTTTCCGGGCGAGCTTCCTGAACCGATTCATACAATGGGCACACCGCTTAGCCCGATGCAGGCGTTTTTTAACGTAAACCGGATGAGTGGTAAGGTTCTGGGATAAATAAACGTGGGGGATCTCATTGTGAAACCCGCTTTGTTTGAAAAAACGAAGCGCAACCGTATTTTGCGCAGCGGTATCCACCAGCATCATCCGGGCGCCGTTCTCAATAAAGAGTTGGGTAAGCTTGGAAGTCAATTTGGTGGCCACCCCTTTCCGGGAAAACGCACGGGAAACCCCCAGCCAAAGCAAATAACCGTAACTCCAGGCGCTGTGAGGCTTTTCGATAAGGGTGCCCAGGGCAAACCCGATAATACGTCCATCGACTTCGGCGACTAAACAAAACTCACCGTCTGAATCAAAAAGTTCAGCCACTTCATACTGGTCCCAGCTCCTGTAAAGGACGGGCCACTTTTCCGGAGTGAACAGTTTTTCGCCAAGGGAAAAAATCACGGGCAAATCGTCGAGTTCCATTTCGCGAATATTCACTTCACCGATGTTTACCGGCACGTTTACCCTGGATGACCGCTTAGACGGAGGCATAATTAAAAAATAACAGGGGTAAAATACCACGATTACTTCTAAAAATCAAATACCTTTAAATGGCTTACTGCTACGACAAACTCTCCAAAGGTACAAAAAAAACGCCAGCGCCGCGTAATACCCGAACAACATCCAAAGCCGCATGCCGGGAATGGTCACGCTGGCATACGGAACGGCGGACGCGATTTCGACGATTTTGATGATGTAAGAAAGGATCCCCCACGTGATATACGCAAAAAGGAGCGCGAGCGGATAGAATAAAAATGAAAGGGCTACCGCCACAAAGCCAAATAACATAGCCAATGGAATGGCAAAGACCACCAATAGGTTCGCGAGTGGCGCGATGAGCGACAGGCGTTCAAAATTGAAGATAATAACCGGTAAAGCCATCACTTGGGCCGAAAGGGTCATCAAAACCGCTTCCCGAACCCCAAAGGCTTCAGGGAGCTTCTTGCCATACTTTTCAAACAAAGGCGCCACATAAATAAGCCCCATCACAGCCATAAACGACAACTGAAACCCCACATCCCACCACAAAATTTTGGGGTTCCATAGCACCATCAAAAAAGCGGAGGTGAATACCGTGATATGAATGTGGTTCTGCCGGCCGGAGTTAAGGGCAATCAGTCCCAGAATCCCCATAATGCCGGCCCGCGTGACCGCGGGACTGGCCCCGACAAATAGGGTAAAAAGGATAATCGCCGCCACGGCCACCCCAAACCCGATACGCCGCGGCAGCCCTTTCAGCAAAAACATCACAAACGCGATGATGATAGTGATGTTATACCCGCTGATGGCGATGATATGCGTCAGGCCCGTGATGTTGAACTTTTCCATCAAGTCCGGCGGAATACCCTTGCGCTCGCCCACGAGTAACCCCGCCTCAAAACTTCCATGGGGCTCCGGAAAGAGCTTATTGATGCGATCTATAAACACCCCCTGCATGCAGGTCATCCCCCGCCAAAACAAGCTCCCCTTCCCGCGCTCCAAAAGTTCGACTTTAGGCCGATACATGACCGAATAAATCCCATACCGGCTCAAATAATTATCATATGAAAACCCGTCAAATTCCCCCGGCTCCTGCAATTCCCCGTAAATCCGCAATAGATCGCCGTACTCATAGTGCGGATACCGGTCCATGGAAATGAGCACATCTCCGCTAACTTGGCTAGCGCCTTGTCCGGTCCTTAATTCATGATCCTTAATCCTGATTTTGTATTTCGCCTTGTCCCGTCTGATATCCACCTCCGTAACCGTCCCGACAAGTTCTAATTTTTGCCCATTGTAAAAATCCACCTGATCCGGACCGATTTTGTGTTCGCTAAGCCCGGCGCGTCCTAAACCGAGGCAAACAAACGCAATGAACAAAAAAATTATACAAAAATAAGGTTTTACGGCTTTTTTAAAGCAAAAAACGAGTGCCAAAATATTGAACAAAAAAATTATACAAAGAATGGGCAGAAGTGGTTGCCCGCCCGGCCATAAGGCCATGCGGACGGGCCAAACAAGGTACAAAAGCACGCCGGAAAGGAACCCCACCAAGCCCGCTAGCGTATAAAAAGACCTTCCCATAAAAAAACAATTAATGCTCCGGGAAGGTATTAAAGAAACTTATTCTAACATACGGTCAAAAAATGTCAACAAAAACATGCGCCGAGGTCCTTTCATCACGCCTATATAACCAATTATATAACTAGCTATATAGATGCCCATAAACCCGCTGCCAATCCCCTATTTCCAAATTCTCCGCACGCGCATCCGTATTGATCCCAACGGTATCAAGCAGCTCCCGCACTTCATTAACGTCTCTGTGCAACCCCGCCGCAAGGCTATTGGCCAGTTTTTTGCGCTTTTGGCTAAATCCAAACCCAACCAACCGTAAAAAATCTTTCAACTGTCCTTCGGGCACTAGCGGTTCACTAAACGCTTCGATTCGAAGGATCGCCGAATCCACTTCAGGTGCCGGAAAAAAAGATTCAGCCGGCACGATGCCCATAATCTCCGGCTTCCCAAAAACCTGCGTCTCTACAGTGATCATGCTTTTACCGCTGATCCCGCACACCTTCTCCGCCACCTCCTTTTGCACCAGTAAAACCATCAAACCGGGCCGAGAATCCGCCTGCAAAAAGTGCTTCAATAAGGGCGATGTAATGTAATACGGAATATTCGCCACCACCTTGTAGGGCCCGCGAGGAACCGGGAACTGCAAAGCGTCCTGATGCACCAATTCCAAGTTCGAAACCCCGGGAAATCGCTCTTTTAAAATTTCCACCATCTTTGCGTCATATTCCACAGCGACCACCCGCGCCGCCCGCGGGATCAACCGCTCCGTCAAAAACCCCGTCCCCGGCCCCACTTCAACAACGACATCATCGCTCAAAAGGTCCGCCGCCCCAACAATCCGCTCCAGTGCCTCCTCGTCCACCAAAAAATGCTGCCCCAAGCCTTTTTTGGCCCAACGCCCATGCCGGGAAAGTAATGATTTAAGTTGAGGAAGAAGCATACGGGGTTATGATGCCCCATCTGCCCGCGCCGGGCAAGCTTTGGCAACTTCCATAAGGAAATCTCCCGCGGCGTTTTACCCTGACTTTTCCAAAGGCGCGATACTTGACGCAAATTTCTTGATACCGAATTTTTTGTCCGCAAACGCCACGGTCACCAAGTCCCCGCGGCGCTCCACGACGATCCCCTGCCCAAAACTGACGTGCACCACCTTGTCGCCGTCGCGGAAACGTTCCTCGGCTATCTTAGAGCGAATGGGCATTTCCAGAGCGTCCGGAAGGACGGAAAAGTCGATCAGATGCTGCCGGATAGGCCCGGTACGGCTCTCTTCGACACCCACCACATTGATCAAATGCTTGGGGATATCGCTTATGAAGCGCGACAGGGCGTTGCGCTGATAGTCCCCAAACACATGCCGTTCCTTGGCGGCCAGCAAATAGAGCTTTTTCATGGCGCGCGTGCACCCCACGTACATCAATCGCCGTTCCTCTTCCAAATCGGCCGGCTCCCGCAAAGAACGGCTATGTGGAAAAATGTTCTCCTCGCAACCCACAATAAACACATACGGATACTCCAACCCCTTCACCGAATGCAGCGTCATCAGGGTAAGCACGTCTTCGCCGGGGTTGATCCGGTCCGTGTCCGCCACCAGCGCCACCTCTTCCAAAAAGGAAGCGAGCGAAATTTCCGCCGGAAGCCCATCGTATTTTTCCGAAACCGCAATGAATTCCAACGCGTTTTCCCACCGCATCTCCCCTTCTTCCGTACCGTCCATCAAATAATCCTGATAATGAATATTTTTTACGATTTCCCGGAGCAATTGGGAAACCACAAATTCCCGGCTCAGCTGCCGCCAGCGCATCACCTTTTCCCAAAACGAAACCAACGTGTTTTTCTGGCGTTCGGAAAGTTCCGTGACCATGGACACATGGTTCATCACCTCCCCCAGCGTCAGCGAGCGCCCCAAGGCAAACGCCTGCAATTTATTGATAGTGGTGGCCCCGATCCCGCGCAACGGGACGTTAATGATGCGGAGCAGGCTTTCCATGTCCTCCGGGTTCAAAACCACGCGCAAATAGGCCAGCAAATCCTTGAT
>JAZDJE010000080.1:0-2666 GCA_043804325.1 Candidatus Peregrinibacteria bacterium | reverse complement strand
GGCAACGGTGCTGCTATGAGGGAGGAGGAAGCCCATCAAAATGACGTCCAGGCGGAAGTAAAGCGTGTTGAGCGCCAGCGCCACGCCGTACGGGAGCGAGGTGAAGAAGATTTTTTTCCAAAAGGAAAAGTCAAAGCGGTACGAAATGCGCGCGTAACGGTGGGTAAAATAGGCGGTAATGACAAACATCAGGGCATTACCCAGCACCCCGGCCCACAGGAGATGGTAGAAACCCAGTACGGGGTCTTCCGGGAATTTAACAAGGGCCACCCACGCCATATAGCCCACGCTGACAATTTTTCCAATCACCAGGCTGATGGTGGCAAAGTGCATTTTCAGGTGGGTCTGCAGTACGCTGCTGATCGTGCCGTTCAGCAAGGTGAAGAATGTGGCGAGTGTGGCGATGGCAATGCCCAGGGGGATGAGGGTATCTTCGTACTGCGGAATCATATAAGCGGCCCCAATGGCCAGGCCCATGGCAAAGACGGCGAGCAAGGTGCGCAGGCCCATGACGTTCCCCAGGATCATGGGAATTTTGCTTTCATCCCGGGACATTTCTTTGATCGTAATGGTGTAAATACCAAAGTCCGCGATAATGCCAAAAAGCGCCAGGAATTGGTACACCATGGTGTAATCCCCGTATCCAGCCGCACCCAAATACCCCGAAATGATCTTCAAAACCACAATGGAGAGGCTGGCGGTGACGAGCTTACCCAACACCTGAACTAAGGTGTTTGCCATGACGTTGCGTGCGGTTGACATAAGAAAAGGGCTATCAGATTGGGATTATACCCGAAAGAAAGGGGCTTTTGTCATTGACATCTTTAACTAAATATAGTAGAATGCCACTCCCTCAACACAAATACAAAAAGACCGGATTTTAACTTTTTCTCATGCGTATCAAAATCCTGGCTTTTTTTGTGGCCATTCAACTCGTTTCGTTTGGCCTGTGGCAAACCCTTCACGGGGAGAAAATGACCGAAACCCAGCCGGCTTCGGAAACCACCCATGCCGCCGCCATGGCCCCCTTTTCCTATGTGCACTTCAGCGCTCGCAATAGGAGCGATAGCAGCCTTGCCAATCTTCAAGAGGGTTTAGAGACACGGATTTTTGAGGTTTTTGGGCGCCTGCCCGAATCCCATGTTCGCTCCGTTGAAAACGTCATTTTGGACTATGACCCCCAGGCCCATCGGGGACTGGGCGGGAGACAAATCGTGATTTTACGGGCGGATATGGAACCGCGGGAACTGGTGGGTGTTTTGGTCCACGAGCTGGCCCATAACGTGGATTTAATCGCTCTGGAATCCTCCCAAACTCAACGCGCGAGCGGTTTTAAAGATGGCGACCAGGCGATTTTTATCGGTGATCCCAGCGTGGACTTTTACCGGATCAGCTGGGAAACGGAGATCGTACGCAAGCGTACTGCGAGCAATTTGGACTTTGTGTCCGGTTACGCCATGACCGACGCATTTGAGGACTTTGCGGAGACCTACGCGTATTACGTGTTACACGGCAATGAGTTTAAGGCCAAAGTGGCCACCAGCCCCGCGCTATATGCCAAATGGCGCTTCATGAAGTACCATGTGTTTGACGGCATAGAGTTCGATACGGGCGACGGTGTGGTCAATGCCGAAAGCCGCCCCTGGGACGTGACGGTATTGCCGTATGATCTGATGGCTTTTTTGGCTCAATAGCGGATATCAAAATCTTCGAATTCCCCGGTGTAAGTGTGGCGTTCCACCTCCACTTTTTCCACGTGGGCGGTGCTGGGGCCGCTATGGCACCAATCGACGAGAGTATTGACCAGGTTTTCCGGGCCTTCGGCGACGATGGTAACGGTCCCGTCCGATTCGTTGGCCACCCAGCCGGTGACGCCCAGTTCCCGGGCTTTTTCGCAGGCATTGGAGCGGAAAAACACCCCTTGCACAATCCCGTGGATGATGAGGCGAACGCGGATCATTTCAAAATTTTACGGAGCGCGTGGCCGATACCGTAGTAAATGAGGAAGAGGGCTGCCGCGTAGGCGATTAAGTTCCAAAACTTGTAGGCATCGGCAAAATACGTTAGGCCTATTTCGATGACTATTAAGGGACGCGTCAGCACTTCCCAACTATTCAGGCGGTCGATGAGGCCCATGAGCACCCCCAGGGTGGTGAAGGGGATGATGACAAGGGGGAGATACTCTCCCACGGCTGCGCCAAACGTTTTGTGAAACACACGGCTCATTTTCCGGAGGGCGTAGATAAAGGTCGGCAAGCCGACGAGGGCGTAGAGTAAGAAGAACATGACCATCCACGCTTCTTCCCGGCAAACGCGCAGGAACGGGTCAAAGGCCTCGCAGTGGTTGAGCAAGTGGCGCACCATGGTGAACAGGTAAGCGGTGTTGGGCAAGAAAAACAGCCATACCAAAAACACGATGGTGAACAGGATTTGGTTGACCCTGTTTAACGTTTCCCACCGTTTCCCACGGACCGCCTGAGCCAAATAATACGCAATCAAACAAGGAATTAGCGCCAGGACCGTGTTCCAAGCCACCATGAGCAAAGGGTAATGGTTGACCATGTTATTTCACCGTTACGGATTTAGCCAAGTTGCGCGGCATGTCCGGATCCAAACCGCGGAGCGTCGATAAATAGTATGCCAATAGCTGGATGGGGATCAGGTTG
>JAZDJE010000079.1:0-7149 GCA_043804325.1 Candidatus Peregrinibacteria bacterium | reverse complement strand
CCCTGTTTCTTTTGGTCCGCCGCGAATTTTTTAATGTGGCGTATTAGCGCCACGTCATCCGGAAGATCCAAAAAAGCATACCCCGCTTGACGTTTGTTTTTAAAAACCTTATCCACCAAAGATTGGTTTTTTTTACAAGCGGCTTGAAGCGCAACATGGCTTATGCCGTGAAGCGCCCCCACCTTCTTGGTAAGCATATTTTCAGAATACACACGGATCATGACGCTTGTCTTAAGAAGTACTTAACGATTTCTTCGGTTTCATGGATTTCGTCCGGCATGGAAGTCAGCACCTTGACCACATGCATCTTTTCGTAACCCAGCCCTTGGAGGGCCAAAATGGCTTCCTCATCATACCGGGCGGACACCTGGCCCCCTTCCATCCGTACCGGAGTCACTTTACCCTTCAGTTCCAGGATAATGCGTTCCGCCGTCTTTTTGCCAATGCCTTTGATTTTGGTGAGCAGGTCCGCGTCTCCGCTCACAATGGCATTTTGCGTGACGGCAATAGGCGAAGATAAAACATCCATTGCTATTTTGGGGCCTATCCCGGAAACCCCGATCAACTGGTTAAAAAAGGCCAATTCTTCTTTTGTCGCAAAGCCATACAGCGAAATATCGTCTTCGCGCACAGCCGTATGGATAAAAAGCTGGATTTTTTGGTCGTTTTTCACCCGGGAAAGAAGGTCGGTAGTCACTTTGACGCGATATCCCACGTTCTGGGCCAGGATCAAGAGCGATTGCCGCTCGGCATCCATATCGATGATAAGGCCGCTCAAATATCCGATCATAAAGTGTTTTTATTGAAAAAATCATACCATAAAGTCCGGCAAATCCTCAAATGAGTTTTTCCCTAAACAAAGCCCCCATTCCTTGTTTTTTAGGGGGAAATTTGATATAATAATAAGATGCGAAAAAAGAACCTAAAATTTGAAATACTGCTCATTTGCCGTCGTTCTCACCATGAACACGGCAATGATCGGCCCTGCCCGCGGGATCGAATATACCGAAGACCTGCTGGAAGTGACGGACGAGGGCGTTTTTGACCCCTTTGGCAATTTCATCGACTTATCACCCCAAGAGGCGATTGTGGAGCCTCCGGCAAAAGCCCCTGAGGAACTGGACGTCCGCGCGGATTCCTTTGAAGAATACCGCCAAACCATCATCAATAACTGGGGCGGTAAAAAGGAATTTAGCGAAAAACGCCTGGAGGACATCAAAAAAAACCTGGAAACGGAACTCAGGTCTTTTGAGGAATTGGGGCAGGAAATCAACCGGGCGGAAACCGAACTAGAACCGATAAAAAAAGAGATTGAGACCCTGACAGACCAGATCGAACTTTTTAACGAACAGTTGCGCTTCACGCGGCAGAAAATCAATGACGTGGAGGTCCAAATCGCGGAGAGACAACTCGACATGCGCAACATCATGGAAGACGTCAAAAAAAATGAAGTGGCGTTGAATGTGCAAAAACAAGCGGTGCTGGATTACATTGCGCTCCTTTACAATGAAGAGGCGCAGTTCATGGACTTATACTCGGATGGCTCTAGCACTCTCAAGCTCCTTTTGGCCGATAACAGCGTCAGCGAAAACTTGCTCGGCCGGGAATACGTGGCAGTGATGGAACAAACGGGGCGTAAGGTCTTTCACGATTTGGAAGAGAGCTACTTTGCCCTGCGGGAAAGGCAAGCGGCGCTCTTACTCAGCCAAACCAAGTTAAACCGCCTGTACACGTCGCTGGAACAGGAAAAACAGATCCTGGAAGAAACACGGCAGTCCAAAACGGAACTATTGGAGCAAACCCAGGGCGAGAAGGAACGCTACGAAGCCCTGTTGGAAGAGTCCATCCGCCAGCAGCTGGAATCCGCGCTCGCCATCCAGAACATGAAGGACAACATCGAGCTCATTGAAAGCAAACTCGAACTATTGGATGAAAAATTGGAAGCGGAACAAGCGCAACTCAAAAGCTCGGAAAGCGAGTCGGCCCCCGACATCCCTTTCCCGGAAAACGAATCGACTCCCGGTGATACGTTTTTTGACTGGCCGGTAGAACCCAATGCCATTACGGCCTACTTCCACGACCCCACTTATCCCAAGCAATGGGGGATCCATAATGCCATCGATATCCGCGCCCGCCAGTTCACGGAAATCCACGCGCCCGCCAACGGATATGTAGTGGAGGCCAAGGACAACGGCTTTGGCTATAGTTACATCATTTTGGCGCACAAGAAAAATCTCGTGACGGTATACGGTCATGTGACGGAAATCCAGGTAAAACCAGGCACTCTCGTCGAAAAAGGTGAAGTGATTGGCCTGACTGGCGGCACCCCCGGTACCAAAGGCGCCGGCCTGCAGACCACCGGCCCCCACCTGCACTTTGAAGTGCACTTTAAAGGCGAGGTCCAAAACCCCTTGGACTACCTATCCGTCCTGGAGTTGCCTATCGAATATATCCCGGAGGAATATTTGAATTAAAAATATTTATTTTTTAAACTATTACTCAATGAGTAATCGCTTACCGCCAGATAAACAAAGCATTGCTGGCATGTCCGACGAAGAGGTGGAAAGATTGCCTGAATCGTTTGCGATTGAATACATCAATGGCGGAAAACTGCAAGATTATCTAAGGCAAATGGGCGCTGTGTTTATGAGTGGTGGCGCAATGGGCGAAAACAATGAAAAAGTTTATGCCGAAGGCAAATTACCGGACGGAACATTGGTTAAGATAGAGGCCACAAAAGGCAAAAATTACCAAACGCCTCAGGAAATCGCGCGTGAAATAAGAGAAAAATTCAAAAAACAGAAAAAAGAGTGACAATTTTAGGCCTATTGCGCATGCACCATCACCACGTATTCCCCCTTGGGCTTTTTGGCGCTAAGCTCTTTTAAAACTCCCTCCGCCGTACCGCGAAAGAACGTTTCGTAAATTTTGGTCAGTTCTTTGGCCACCACAATTTTCGCGTCAGCTCCCAAATACCCGCGCAGCTGTTCTAAGGTTTTTATCAGCCGATGCGGTGATTCGTAAAAAACCACCGTATGCTCGCTTTCAGCGATCTTCTTAAAAACGGATTGCCGGCCTTTTTTAACAGGCAAAAAGCCCAGGTAAAGGAATTTATCGGTAGGCAATCCCGATGCGCACAAAGCCGTGAGTACGGCGCTCGCACCCGGAATCGGAATCACAGTAACCCCTGCAGAAAGCGCCGCCTGGATCAAGGGATATCCCGGATCGGAGATCCCGGGCGTCCCGGCGTCGGAAATCAGGGCTATGTTTTTTCCCTCATTCAGATACGCCATGATTTTCTCCACTTTACTCGCGCCGCTATAGCTATGGAAGGACAATGTCGGCGTTTTGATCTGGTAATGCTGTAGCAATATCGACGCGTGCCGCGTGTCTTCGCACGCGATCAAATCCACTTTTTCCAAAACCTCCTTGGCGCGGTAGGTTAAATCCGCCAAATTCCCAATGGGCGTCGCCACGATATAAAGCTGTCCTTTATTCATCCTTGATCCGATAGTAAATGCAAGTGGATATGGAAAACATCCTGTCCGCCGCTTTTGCCCACATGGAACCGGAGCTGATACCCATTAAGCTCCCGCTCCTTGGCGATGTCCCGCGCGGCCAATACCATTTTGCCCACCAGCACCTCATCCGCCTCATTCTCGTTAAGGTCGGCAATGGTAGGGATATGCTTTTTGGGCACAATCAATACATGCGTCTTGGCTTTAGGGCGAATATCGTTAAACGCCACCATGTCTGCGTCCTCGTGCACAAAATCGGTACCCATTCGTCCACTGGTAATGGCGCAAAATAAACAATCGTCCATGAGATAATTTATGTTATACTACCGCCAGTATAGTTTAGTTCTATGTCTCCAGCAACCCCGTCATCGCCGGAAAAAGCAGGCAAAAAACCGACACTCACCGAATCGGTCGATGAGCTGATTTCCAAAAAGAGAGCGGAACGGGGAGAGGAGGGCGCCCGGGAAGTGCAGAAAAGTGCCGAAGGCGTCCAGCACGAGGTTTCCGAAGTCATGGCCGGTATGGAAAAGCCCAAAGAGGGAATTTCGGAAAAAGGCGAAAAAAAGAAGGACGGGGACTTTAAGAAAAGCGGCGCCCAGGCTGCCATTGGCAAGGATGAGGGAAAAGCGGCCGAGGAATGGAAAGGCGTCGTCCTTCCTTCAGAAGAGGTCATGATCCGCAAGATCCGCACCGCCATCCAGCTCCAAATCAAAGTGGAGTGGAAAAAGGCCAAGCGCCTCCAAAAAAAACTCACGTCTGGCGAGGCGCAAGAGTATGGCAGCGTTATCGCCCGCATCCGCAAGCTCAAAAATATACTCGCAAACCTGTTCACTGCCACGTTTGAATACATCAAAGAGCTCTACAAAAAATACTTCCAACCCGACGGCAAACGCCGTCCGACAGAAGGGGTGGATTAGGTCCGGAGGATTCCGGAAGTCTCCGGACTCTCCGGAGCGGCTAAGTCCTCCTCCATCTCCGTTTCGCGTTCCTCATCCGGAAGCGAAGAAGTGGGCTTGAGCTCTTGTTTTTTTGGCGGCTCTTTCTCCAATCCTTTTTCTAAAATCACGGCCATTTGGTTGACCTGGGATTTAAATTGGTCGTCTTCCACAATATCCACCATGGCGTCTTGGCGCGTTTCAATCACGTCGGCGGAATTCTCTCGTAACTCAGCGATCATTTTTTGGATGACCGGTCTGGTCAAATGAGGGCCAAGGTTCTCATCCCGTTCCATGCCGGCCTCGTTCACGTACCAATTCTCGCCATCCCAGTAAATACCCAACGCGCCGCCGTGACCTTCATCAAAAAATGCTTTCAGGGCGTCTTCATTGGGATAGCCGGTATAGCCAAAAAACTTGGCTAACTCGTATAACGCGTAAACCGGTTTGCTGCGCGTGTGGTTTTTTAAATCTTCTTCCAAAGCCTGGGTGGGATGGTCCTGGAAGCCGGCGATTTTATCGCGGGCCGCCTCGGCATCCAACTCCTTGTGTTCCGCCATCCATTGCAAATACTCTTTCTCCACATTGATGCGCCGGCGGTGGATCAAAAAGTTCCGCAGCCGGTAAGTGAAGGTTTTTTCCTCTTCCGCGCTGTCCGCGATGCCGCTTTGCAAATAGGCCAAACTTTCACAGTACAAATCGATCAAATAACGGTCGCTGAATTGGGAAAAATTATACTGCAGGTCTTCGGGGATTTGTTCCAAAGCGTGACGGCGGAAGGCGGTGAGTAAACTTAAAATGCCTTTTTTGTCCGGCGCCTCAAAACGCGGGTCCAGTAAATCAAGCCCCGCAACCCTGGCTTGAGATTGGGGATTTTTTTCCCGCTCCGCCAAAGCGCTGCGCCGGGTCAGCATGATATCCGCGTACAATTTAGACTCGCGCAATAAATCCAGCGCCGCCTGGTAATGGGCGGGCGGATAAAAGTCACACATCACCTGGAGGTAATGCATGCGGTCCGGGTCCGCGGGAGCGCCCGGCCGCCGATTTTCCTCCGCGTTGATGATCGCTTCGGCAATTTTTTGTCGCGTGGCCTGTTTTTCGACTTCAATTTCCTTTTGGCCGGTAAACAACCGGTAAGCATCGCCTGCGCCCACGCCATGGGTGCTGACCCATTCGTGGATGAGCTGTTTATGGTCAACAGCTCGCCACTCGTCAACGGTTTTAGTAGTTTCGTATTTGGATTCCAGTGCAGCAGTACCCATGTAAGTCAGGGGTATAAGCGGCATGGCCGCCGCACCAACTGTGGCTACTGCGCTACCGGCGGCCGCCCCGCCGCCCAAGCCAGCCACCAGGGCATAGGTTCCGGCGCCATCCGCAATCAAATTGGCGGTCCACAAACCGCCCTTTTGCAGCAATACATTGCGCCGCTCACTATCGGATGTCTCCGCGGCCTCCGCAAAAGCGCTGTAGGCTTCCCAGCCGCTCATCACCGTGCCGGTAACCGATAAAGCCGCCCCGCCCAACCGGGCCAGTTTCATCAATTTGGCGATCTTAGGTGAAAATTTGACTTTAATGCCGTTACCCTCTGAAACCCTCTTGATAACCGCCTCAATTTCATCGAGTTTATCCGTTTTGGCGATTTCTCGCGCCATTTCCTGGGCGGCGGCAGATGGGATATTTTTTACTTCTAACGCAGCGATGATTTTTTTGACGTTTTTGAGCTGGGACAGTTCCGTCAAATCATCCACACGGAACTTCACACCTCGCCATTTTTCAAACCCCTCGTACCATTTAGTCGCTTCCAGTCGCGCCTGAGCACGCGCCGCCAGACGACCCGGCGCTCCCTTAACGCGCTCTCCCACACCATGCTTTAGGCGGTCCAAACGCATGGCGGTCCGTCCCAAAGACCCCGCCTTTTTTTCGTATTTAGCCACCAGCACCGCAATACCTGCGTCGTCAGCTTTATTTAAATGGCCAATCAAACGAGCGGCGTCATCCCAATTTTTAGTGTCCTCGACATTCTGCATCAGGCGAAGGATCCGCGAATCGATTTTGGAAAACCGTGCCAGCGCCTCCTGGGCCTTTTTAGTGTCCTGGAAAAGAAACGCCAATTCGTCCGCATGAGCGGCCAAAAAGCGGGCATGGCCGCTATCCGGGGTAACCAGAAGCCGGCGTAAATCCTGGCTGGCTTTGAGTCGGCTAGTAGCCTCTTCCACCCCTTGTCCGGTTCGCTTGGCTTGTTCCAAAGCCTTTTCTTGAGAAGCCACGGCGTCTTTAAGCTGGCTAAAGCGGGTGGTCAAACGCGGTTCATTGGAAAGCGCCGCCAGTTCGCCGCGGGTAAATTTTTGCCATACGACCAGCCGTTCTTCAAAAACCGCCTTGAATCGGGCAGCATTGAATTTTTTACCTGCAAAAGCCGCTTGTATCCTGTGATCGTTGGCCATTTGGGGATATCGTAAAAACTGCTTCAGCAAATCTTCATCGCCGCTCAAAAATTTAATCACATCGGTCATTTTCTCAACCCCGCTGGCGCGCACCATGGCAGACAAAGGATGGCTTTCGTCGAGCAGGATAAAAGCCAGGCGCTTATTTTCTATGAGAATATCGTCCACGGCTGTCGGCAGTTTAGCGGCGCGTAAATTTTCTGTAAGTTTAGCGGGATTAAAAAACCCTTTACCGGTTTTATCAATGTCCCA